>DASXJE010000179.1 GCA_036497565.1 Mycobacteriales bacterium | reverse complement strand
CGACATTGTTGACAAATATCAGCTCGGCCGGCTGAGCCGCGGCCGGGTCTAGCGACGGAAGCCGCTGGCCCGCCAGGCGGACGGGCCCGACCGTAACGGTGCGCGCACCAGGGCGGTGCGGTCGAGCCAGCCCGACGGCTGCGTCTCGTGGTCCCGGCCGCGACCGGCCGCCGCGCGCGCCCGGGCCCGGGCCATGAGGACGACGACCGCCGCGGCGAACTCCTCGTCGGTCGGCTTGCCCCGGACCACCCGGATCGGGGTCATAGCGGGATGTTGCCGTGCTTCTTCGGCGGCAGCGTTTCGCGTTTGTTGCGGAGCATCCGCAGCGACTGGATGACGTATTTGCGGGTGTGGCTGGGCGGGATCACCGAGTCGATGTAGCCGCGCTCGGAGGCGATGTAGGGGTTGGCGAAGGTGTCCTCGTAGGTGACGATCCGCTCCTGCCGCATGGCATCGGGATCGTCGGCAGCCGCGAGGTCGCGGCGGTAGAGGATGTTGACCGCACCCTGGGCGCCCATGACCGCGATCTGCGCGGTCGGCCAGGCGACGTTGATGTCCGCGCCGAGGTGCTTGGAGCCCATGACGTCGTAGGCGCCGCCGTAGGCCTTGCGGGTGATCACCGTGACCTTGGGCACGGTCGCCTCGGCGTAGGCGTAGATCAGCTTCGCGCCGCGCCGGATGATGCCGTCCCACTCCTGTGACGTGCCGGGCAGGAAGCCGGGTACGTCGACGAACGTCAGCACCGGAACGTTGAACGCGTCGCAGGTGCGCACGAAACGCGCCGCCTTCTCCGATGCGTCGATGTCGAGACACCCGGCGAACCGCATGGGCTGGTTGGCGACGATCCCGATGCTGCGGCCCTCGACCCGGCCGAACCCGCAGATGATGTTGGGTGCGAACAGCGGCTGCACCTCGAGGAACTCGCCGTCGTCGACGACGTGCTCGACGATCGTGTGCATGTCGTAGGGCTGGTTGGGCGAATCGGGGACGAACGAGTCGAGGAAGGCGTCGTCCTCGGTCACCGCGGGGTCGAGGTCGACGTCGTACGCCGGTGGGTCGTCGAGGTTGTTGCTCGGCAGGTAGGACAGCAGCGCCTTGACGTAGTCGATCGCGTCGTTCTCGTCGCTACCCATGTAGTGCGCGACACCGGACTTGGTGTTGTGGGTGCGGGCGCCGCCGAGCTCCTCGAAGCCGACCTCCTCCCCGGTGACGGTCTTGATCACGTCCGGTCCGGTGATGAACATGTGCGAGGTGTGGTCGACCATGACCGTGAAGTCGGTGATCGCCGGCGAGTAGACCGCGCCGCCGGCGCACGGGCCCATCACGAGGGAGATCTGCGGGATGACGCCCGACGCGATGGTGTTGCGGTAGAAGATCTCGCCGAAGAGCCCGAGCGCGACCACGCCCTCCTGGATCCGGGCGCCGCCGCCGTCGTTGATCCCGATGATCGGGCAGCCGGTCTTCACCGCGAGGTCCATCACCTTGATGATCTTCTCGCCGTAGACCTCGCCGAGGCTGCCGCCGAAGACAGTGAAGTCCTGGCTGTAGATGCACACCTTGCGTCCGTCGATGGTGCCGTAGCCACTGACTACGCCGTCGCCGTAGGGCCGCCGGCTCGGCATGTCGAAGTTGGTCGACCGGTGCCGGGCCAACTCGTCCATCTCGACGAACGAGTCGTCGTCGAGGAGGGCCTCGATGCGTTCCCGGGCGGTCATCTTGCCGCGGGCGTGCTGTTTCTCGATCGCCCGGGCGGAGCCCGCGTGCACGGCCTCGTCGTAACGGTGCTGCAGGTCCGACAGCTTGCCCGCCGTGGTGTGGATGTCGGGCTCGGCCGGTGGTTCGGCTGCTGGAGTGCTCACCCGACGTAGCCTAGCCAGGTGTCCAGCCCGTACGACGACCTCGACCGGCCGCCGCTGTCCGAGCAGGCGCTCAGGGGAGCCCTGGTGCGGCCGGGGGAGTTGTGGCGCGAGGTGCGGGTCGTCGGCGAGACCGGCTCGACCAACGCCGATCTGGCCGCCGCGGCCGAGCGGGGGGCGGGCGAAGGTGCCGTGCTCGTCGCCGAGTCGCAGACGGCCGGGCGGGGCCGGCTGCACCGGGACTGGACCTCGCCGCCGCGGGCCGGGCTGACCTTCTCGATCCTGCTGCGGCCCGACGACGTACCGACGACCCGGTGGGGGTGGCTGCCGCTGCTCGCCGGGGTGTCCGTGGCCCGGGCGGTGGCCCGGTTCGGCGAGGTGGAGGCGCGGCTGAAGTGGCCGAACGATGTCCTGGTCGGCCCGGACCGGCGTAAGGCGGCCGGTCTGCTCGCGCAGGTGGCCGGTGGCGCGGTGGTCGTGGGGATCGGCCTCAACGTCACGACCCGTGCGGACGAACTGCCCGAGGGGGCGACCTCGCTGGCCGCCTCCGGCGCGTCCGGCACCGATCGCGATCCCTTGCTGCGGGCGATCCTGCGGGCGGTCGCCGAGGACTACCGGCGCTGGCGGGACGCAGGCGGCGACGCCGAGCGGTCCGGCCTCGCCGCGACGTACGACGGGTTGAGCGACACGCTCGGCCGCGAGGTGGTGGTCACGCTCCCGGCGGGCGAGCCGATCCGGGGCGTGGCAGGCGCGATCGCCGACGACGGCCGCCTGGTGGTCACCGGCGAGGGCGGGAAGGCCCGTGCGGTGGCCGCCGGCGACGTCACGCACGTCCGCTCCGCCTAGCGACGCCCTCTGACCCCCCCAAATCCCATGATCGTGATCGGATCCGTACGGCGTTTCGCGGCATTATCCGATCACGATCATGAAAGTTGGGGGGTCGGGGGCGCGATCGGTCATATTGGGGTGGAGAGGTGAGGGGGACCGGTGGCCTATCCCGACAATCTGCTCGCGGACGGTGAGCAGGTGGTCCGGCATCTGAATCCGCACTGGATCAGGCTCGCGGTGCCGGTGCTGGTGTTCGTGCTGACGATGGCGATCGGCGGATTTCTGCTGTCCTTCGCCGCGCACACCGGCCTGTCGTCCCTGCCGGTCACGCCGGTGCGGTTGGGCATCGTGGCGGTCGCGGTCTATGTGCTCGGGTGGTTCGCCCTGGCGCCGACGGTGCGCTGGCGGAGCACGCATTACGTGATCACGACCCGGCGGATACTGATCCGGGTCGGCGTACTCACCCACCGCGGCCGGGATATCCCGCTGCAGCGGATCAACGATGTGGCGTTCCGTCAGTCGCTGCTCGATCGGATCATCGGCGCGGGAACGCTGGTGGTGGAATCGGCGGGTGAGCTCGGTCAGGAACGGTTGTACGACGTGCCGCACGCCGACCGGGTGCAGCAACTGCTCAACCGGCTGGTCGAGCAGAACGCTGCATCCCGGTGGGCGCCCGGCGTCTCAGACCGGCTGACTTAGAAGGTCGGCCGCCGCAGGTGTGCCGGCGGGTTGAACACCTCGCGGGTGTAGTGGTCCATGCGGGCCACCATGTCGGGTGCGGTGACCGGACGCGCTCGGCGTCGGCTCCCCCGCAGGACTCGGTTGACTCGGCGTGGCATAGCCATCCCCGTCTACTTCCTCTCTAGCTCGTTTCCTTCGGAGCCTCTTTACCGATCAAGATGCTCCATAGATTCCAACCAGCTCATCGCCCGATCATTTCCGGATTTCGGCATGACCCACGTCACATATCCACCCGGTGTCCCGCCTGCCGAGCGGCCGCGATTCAATCAAGCCCGTGAGCGTCGTCGCCTGGCTGGATGCACGGCTGAAGTCGTGGCCCGTCTACCAGCAGGCGACCGGCGACGACCGGCTGGGCCGGGGCCACGCCGCCCGGTCGAGTCGCACCGACCAGCTCACCGCACGCACCGAGCAGGCCGACTCGGTGGTGCGCTCGGTCTGCCCGTACTGCGCGGTCGGGTGCGGCCAGCGGGTCTTCGTCAAGGACGGCCAGGTCACCCAGATCGAAGGCGATCCCGATTCGCCGGTCAGCCGGGGGCGGCTCTGTCCCAAGGGCAGCGCCAGCCTGCAGCTGGTCACCGCGCCGAGCCGGGTCAGCAAGGTCCGCTACCGCCGCGCCCACGGCGCGGAGTGGGAGGACCTCGACCTCGACGTAGCGATGGACATGATCGCCGACCGGGTCATCGCGACCCGGAACCAGGGCTGGCAGTGGGAGGTCGACGGGCGCCGGGTACGCCGCACGATGGGGATAGCGAGCCTCGGAGGGGCAACCCTCGACAACGAGGAGAACTACCTCATGAAGAAGCTCTACACCGCCATGGGGGCCATCCAGATCGAGAACCAAGCCCGTATTTGACACTCCTCCACGGTTCCCGGTCTGGGAACCTCGTTCGGGCGCGGCGGCGCCACCACATTCCAGCAGGACCTGCAGAACGCCGACTGCATCCTGATCGAGGGCTCGAACATGGCCGAGTGCCATCCGGTCGGGTTCCAATGGGTGATGGAGGCGAAGAAGCGCGGCGCGACGGTGATCCACGTCGATCCGCGGTTCACCCGGACCTCCGCCGTCGCCGACCTGCACGTGCCGATCCGGGCCGGCAGCGACATCGCCTTCCTCGGTGGCCTGGTCAACCACGTGCTGACCAACGAGCTGGACTTCCGGGACTATGTCGTCGCCTACACCAACGCGGCGGCGATCGTCGACGAGGACTTCCGCGACACCGAGGACCTGGATGGCCTGTTCTCCGGCTGGGACCCCGAGACGAAGACCTACGATCCGGTGTCGTGGCAGTACGAAGGCGCCACCGAGGCCGCCGAGGCCCGGTCCAACCGCGATGACGCCGACGACCCCGACGAAAGCGGGTCTGAGGAGGTCGCCCACGAGGCAAAGAGGGCGGAGGCGGCCGGCTCCGGCGGCCCGTCGATCCCGGCCAAGCCCGAGCGCGACGAGACGCTCACGCACCCCCGCTGCGTCTACCAGATCGTCAAACGGCACTTCGCCCGCTACACGCCGCAGCTGGTTCAGGAGGTCTGCGGCATCGACCCGGAGCAGTTCGCGAAGGTCGCCGACGCGATCACGCGCAACAGCGGGCGCGAGCGCACCACCGCGTTCTGTTACGCCGTCGGCTGGACCCATCACAGCGTCGGCGTCCAGTACATCCGCACCGCGTCGATCCTGCAGGCCCTGCTGGGCAACATCGGCCGGCCGGGCGGTGGCATCCTCGCGCTGCGGGGCCACGCGAGCATCCAAGGCTCGACCGACATCCCGACGCTATTCAATCTGTTGCCCGGCTACATCCCGATGCCGCACGCGCACCAGCACGAGGACCTCGACGGGTTCGTCGCAACCGACGAGGGCAGTGCCGGCTTCTGGGGCAACATGCGGTCCTACACGGTCAGCCTGTTGAAGTCCTGGTGGGGCGATGCGGCGACGGCCGACAACGACTTCTGTTTCGATTACCTGCCGCGACTGACCGGCGACCACGGCACCTACCAGACGGTCATGGACCAGATCGACGGCACGGTCAAGGGCTACTTCCTGGTCGGCGAAAACCCTGCCGTCGGTTCGGCCAATGCCAAGATGCAGCGCCTCGGCCTGGCGAACCTCGACTGGCTCGTCGTCCGCGACCTGCAGATGATCGAGTCGGCGACGTTCTGGATGGACGGGCCGGAGATAGCGACCGGCGAGATGTCGACGGAGGACATCGGCACCGAGGTCTTCTTCCTGCCCGCCGCTGCGCACACCGAGAAGAGCGGCTCATTCACCAACACCCAGCGCATGCTGCAGTGGCACCACAAGGCGGTCGAGCCGCCGGGCGATGCCACCAGCGACCTGTGGTTCTACTTCCACCTCGGCCGCATCATCCGGGAGAAGCTGGCCGGGTCCACGGACGAGCGCGACCGCCCGCTGCTCGATCTCACCTGGGACTACCCGGTGGAGGGACCTGAGCGCGATCCGAGTGCGGACGCCGTACTCCGCGAGATCAACGGCACCGGGCCGGACGGAGCCGCGCTCTCGGCGTACACCGAACTCAAGGACGACGGGTCGACGCGGTGCGGGTGCTGGATCTACTGCGGCTGCTACGCCGACGAGACCAATCAGCCGGCCCGGCGCAAGCCCGGCGACCAGCAGAGCTGGGTCGCGCCGGAGTGGGGCTGGGCGTGGCCGGCCAACCGCCGCATCATCTACAACCGCGCGTCGGCGGACCCAGACGGCCGGCCGTGGAGCGAACGCAAGGCCTATGTGTGGTGGGATTCCGATGTGGGGAAGTGGACCGGGCACGACGTCCCGGACTTCATTCCGGACCGGCCACCGGACTATGTCCCGGCCGAGGACGCGAAGGGCCCGGACGCAATCGGCGGCCGGGATCCGTTCATCATGCAGAGCGACGGCAAGGCCTGGCTCTATGCACCGGCCGGCCTGGCCGACGGCCCGATGCCCACGCATTACGAACCGGCCGAGTCGCCGGTGGTCAACCCGCTCCATCCGGCGCAGCAAGGCAATCCGGCGCGCCAGGACTACGACCGTCCGGAAAACCTCACCAACCCGTCGAGCAGCGACGTGTTCCCCTTCATCTTCACCACCTACCGGCTCACCGAGCACCACACGGCGGGCGGGATGAGCCGGACCCTGCCGTATCTTTCCGAACTTCAGCCGGAGATGTTCTGCGAGATCTCTCGGGCCCTCGCCCGTGAGCGGGGGCTCACCAACGGCGGCTGGGCGACGATCGTGACGGCTCGTACGGCGATCGAGGCGCGGGTGCTGGTCACCGACCGGATGCGCCCGCTGCGGGTGGCCGACCGGGTCGTCCACCAGGTCGGTCTGCCTTACCACTGGGGCCCGAACGGCCTGTCCACCGGCGACGCCGCGAACGAACTGGTGACCGTCTCGCTCGATCCGAACGTCCACATCCAGGACAAGGTCGGGACCTGCGACATCCGGCCGGGTCGGCGGCCGCGCGGACCCGCGCTGCTCGACTACCTTGACGGATACCGGCGCCGGGCGGGCTTGTCCGAGGGGGATCACTCGTGAACAACCGCTTCTACGGTCCGCTCCCGGACGTCGCCGGCGACGCCGGTTACGCCGAACCTCCCGAGCGGGTCGGCTTTTTCACCGACACCAGTGTGTGCATCGGGTGCAAGGCGTGCGAAGTCGCCTGCAAGGAGTGGAACGCCGTGCCCGAGGACGGCATCTCGCTGTCCGGGATGTCCTACGACAACTCCGTACAGCTGTCCGCCGACACCTGGCGGCACGTCGCCTTCATCGAGCAGCAGGTGGCCACACCGTCCACTGTGGACCTCGGTATGCCCACCGTCGGCTCACCGCCCGCTGCGTCCGACGACGCCACCGACGGTGCCACCGACGATGGGGCCACCGACGACGGGGCCGGCGTGCGGTGGCTGATGTCCTCGGACGTGTGCAAGCACTGCACGCACGCGGCCTGCCTCGACGTGTGCCCCACCGGCGCGCTCTTCCGCACCGAGTTCGGCACGGTCGTCGTGCAGCAGGACGTCTGCAACGGCTGCGGCTACTGCGTGCCGGCCTGCCCCTACGGCGTGATCGACCAGCGGCCGGAGGACGGCCGGGTATTCAAGTGCACGCTGTGCTACGACCGGCTCGGGTCCGGTCTCACGCCGGCCTGCGCCCAGGCCTGCCCGACCGAGTCCATCCAGTTCGGCCCGCTCGACGAATTGCGGGAGCGCGCGGCGCAGCGGCTCGACGCCCTGCAGGCTGCGGGCGAGGAAGGTGCCCAGCTCTACGGCGAGAGCCCGGACGACGGGGTCGGCGGCGACGGCGCGTTCTTCCTGCTGCTCGACAAGCCGGAGGTCTACGGGCTGCCCCCCGACCCGGTCGTCACCACCCGCGACCTGCCGTCGATGTGGCGGCACGCAGGCGCGGCGGCCGCAACTGCTGCCGTCGCCCTGATCGCGGCGTTCGCGGGGCGGCGCCGATGAGCGGGACGGGCGGCCGCGACGGCGGTCGGCGGCGCGGCGGTCGTGGCCGTGGCGGGCGCGAACGCGCGATGGTTCCGCCGGCCGAGTTCACGTCCTACTACGGCCGGCCGGTGATCAAGGCGCCGGTGTGGAAGGTGCCCGACGTGCCGGCGTATCTGTTTCTCGGCGGGCTGGCCGGAGCGTCGGCGTCGATGGGCACGCTGGCGGACGCCACGGGCCGCCCGGCGCTGCGCCGCGTCGGCCGGGTCGCCGCCGCCGCCGGCGCGACGGCGAGTGTAGGTGCACTGGTGCACGACCTGGGACGGCCGGAGCGGTTCCTCAACATGATGCGGGTGTTCAAGCCGACCTCACCGCTGTCCGTCGGCTCCTGGATCCTGGCGCCGTTCTCCGGTCTGGCGACGGTCGCCGCGGCCAGCGAACTGACCGGCAGGTGTCCGGCGATCGGTCGGCTGGCGGGCGCCGCCTCCGGTGTCATGGGCCCGGCGATGGCGACCTACACGGCGGTGTTGCTCGCCGATACCGCCGTACCGGCCTGGCATGAGGCCTACCACGAGTTGCCGTTCACCTTCGCGGGCAGCGCACTGGCCAGCGCCGGCGGGCTCGGCATGCTCGCCGCCCCGGTCGCCGACGCCGGCCCGGCCCGCAGGATGGCCGTGCTCGGCGGCACGCTCGAGATCGCCGCCACCGAGAGGTTCCAGCACCGCCTCGGGATGCTCGCCGAGCCCTACCGCACCGGCCGGCCGGGCCGGTTCATGACCGCGGCGAAGGCGCTCACCGGCGCCGGCACCCTCGGCGCCCTGGTGGCGGGCCGCAGCCGGGCGGCGTCGGCGGCCTGCGGAATCGCGCTGACCGCCGGGGCGATCTGCACCCGGTTCGCGGTCTTCACCGGCGGCGTCGCATCGGCCAAGGACCCGAAGTACACCGTCGTCCCGCAACGCCAGCGGCTCACCGAGCGAGAAGGCGGCTGAGCGCGGGTCGGCTCAGGCGCGGGCCTTCCGGCCGCGGCCGCGCGGTGCGGCCTCCCGGCCGTCGACCGTCGCCGATTCCTCGCGCGGCGTCGACTGCCCTGTCGACTGCCCTGTCGACTGGGCCGTCGACTCGCGGACCACGAGCCGGCTGGGCAGGGTGTGTACGCCGGGCGACGGCCGGCCGTCGATCCCGGCCAGCAGCTCCTCGGCTGCGCGCCGGCCGACCTCGTGCAGGTTGGAGTCGACGGTGGTGAGCGGTGGCCGGCTGGCCGTGGCCATCACTTCCCAGTTGTCGAACCCGACGAGCGCGACGTCGTCGGGGATCCGCCGCCCGGACTCCCGCAGCGAGTCAGCGACCCCGCGGGCGATCTGGTCGCTGCCGCAGAAGATCGCGTCGGTGTCGGGCGCCGAGCGCAGCAGGATGTGCGCGGCCTGCCGGCCCCACTCCTCGCTCCAGCCGCCGTGCAGGACGCCGGGGCCGGCCAGCTTCAGACCGCCCGCCGCGAGCACGTCCAGCGCGCCTTCGGCCCGCAGTCGCGCCGCGAGGAACCGTTCCGGACCGGTGATGTGACCGATCCGGCTCCGCCCGGTGGCGAGCAGATGCGCGACCGCCATCCGACCGCCCTCCACGTCGTCCGGGACGATCGACGGCTCGGCCGGATCCGCGGACTGCGTCATCGCGTAGACAACCGGCACCGGAAGGTCGGTACCGATCGGTGGCCGCGGGTCGACCCGGCGTCCGGTGACGATGATGCCGTCGACCCGGCGGCCGAGCAGGGTGCGCAGGTAGTGCTGCTCACGGATCGGATCGCCGCGCCCGTCGCACATGAAGATCGAGATCTGCCCGGCACCGAGCGCGTCCTCGGCGCCGAGCATCACCGGGATGCTGAACCGACCGAAGCTGTCGGTGGTGATCAGGCCGACCGTGAAGCTGCGCCCCGACAACAGCCCCCGGGCCAGCGAGTTCGGCTGGAAACCGAGCCGGTCGGCCGCCGCGAGCACCCGGTCGCGGGTCTCCTCCCGGAGCTGGCCGCGACCGTTGAGCGCCTTCGACGCGGTGCCGACGGACACGCCGGCGCGGGCGGCGACCTCCGAGATCGTCACCGGCGTGGATCGGCGTTCGCTCACCGGTCCTCCGAGCTGGGCGTCATCACCGTCAGACCTGCACGAACTCGATCCCGGCGAGCTCGCAGAAGACCTGCCAGGTCGCGGCGTGCCGGCCGAGGTTCATCACCTGGTGGTGCGGCCCGCCGGCGCGCAGCCAGCCGTTCAGGCATTCCCGGACACCGGAGTCCGGCCGGAACTGGCCGTAGGGCATCTCCAGCGCCGGCAGCTGCTGGCTGTCGAGCACCTCGCCCTCGGCGACGACCAGCCGGAACCGGGAGCCCTCGAGCGAGACCAACGTCGCCAGGGTGGCCGGGCCGGGCTGGTACTGGAAGACGAACGTCGGCGGGTCGTCGAGCCGGCCGATGCCGAGCGCCCGCTTGACCAGCCGCACCGGCCGGTCCTTGCGGGCGATCTTCCAGTTGCCCTCGCCCATGTGGCTCATCAGGATCGAGTCGGTCGGGAAGTCCATCGCGTACATCTCGGAGAAGTGCGCGTCACCGATGAGGGTGTGGCCGGCGAACACCATCGCGGCGGTGAGCACGTCGCCCTCCGCGCCGTAGCCGTAGCCCTTGGCCATCAGGCTCGAGGCGGCAGCCAGCGGCAGCCGGCGGAACCGGCCGTCCTCACCGATCGCGTCGAAGTGCGTCGAATAGGCACCGACACCGCGGTCGACGAGGATGTGCTCGAGCGCGACCTGCATCCGGACGTGGTCGTCGCGTTCCTCGGCCGACAGCCGCTGGTCGATCTCGAAGTTCTTGTCCTCGAAGCCGATCACGTCGGCCACCTCGTCGTCGGTGACCGCGCTCATTCCCCGGTAGAGATCGCCGGGCGCGATGGCGATGATCGTCGGGCCCAGCGTGCGGGAGAGCGCGTTCTCGTCGACCCGGATGTCGCCCATCTCGTTCATCGCGTAGCCGAAGATGGCGACGTTCAGGGAACGCCACGCCGTGATGGTCGCGGCGGCCCGCGCCCACCGGTCGATGTCGACCCGGAAGGACTCGCTGCGCCAGTCGTCGGTGACGACGTGGAACGGCACACCGGCCCGGACCATCGAGTTGGCCGTGTCCTGGGCGCCGTGCACGCCCTGGTTATAGGTCATGTCGGCCATGTCCCAGGCCGGCGTGACGTTGGGTTCGGGCTGGATGTTGGCCAGGCACAGGGGAAGCCGGGCTTCTGCCAGCAGTCGGGCCACCCGCATCGCCGGGCCGTAGGTGAGCATCACGACGAGTACGCCGTCGAGGTCGGCACCCTCGAACTGGTGCATCACCCGCTCGGCGTCCGCGCGGCTCTTCACCGGCTCGGCGGCGATGAACTCGCCGACGTCGGACAGGTGGTCGGCGAGCTCGGCCGCGTAGCCGGCCTGCCGTTCGGTGATGCCGGGGATCATGTCGTCGTAGAGCGCCTGCATGATGCCGACGATGCCGATGCGGGGCTTGCGGTGTTCCATGATTCCTCCGGGTCCGGGCGGCGGGGCAGGCGATGGGCGCGGTCAGCGTTGGCCGTAGACGCCTTGGTAACGGGCGTAGAGCGAGTCGATGTGCTCGCCCGCGATCGGCTTCGGCGACCCGAGCGAGCGCGCGATGTGCACGGTGCGGGCGACGTCCTCGCACATGACCGCCGCCTTGACCGCGTCCTTCGCCGACGTCCCGATGGTGAAGACGCCGTGATTGGCCATCAGTACGGCGGGGGAGCGGTGGTCGGTCAGGGTCGAGACGATGCCCTTGCCGATGTCGTCGCCGCCGATCAGCGCGAACGGCCCGACCGGGATCTCGCCGCCGAACTCGTCGGCCATCGCGGTGAGCACGCAGGGGATCGGCTCGTGCCGCGCCGCCCATGCCGTCGCGTAGGTGCTGTGGGTGTGGACGACGCCGCCGACCTCCGGCATCGCCCGGTAGACGTAGGCGTGCGCGGCGGTGTCGCTGGACGGGCTCAGGTCGCCGTCGACGAGCGCGCCGTCGAGGTCGCAGACCACCATCGAGTCGGCGGTGAGGTCGTCGTAGGAGACGCCGCTCGGCTTGATGACCATCAGGTCATGGCCGGGCACGCGGGCGGACACGTTGCCGGCGGTCCACGCGACGAGGCCGTAGCGGGTCAGCTCGGAGTGCAGCCCGGCGACCGCCGCCCGGAGCTCGTCGACCTCGGCGGGCAGGGAGATCATTGCTTCACACTCGCATTCCGCATCGCCCGCAGGCGGTGCATGACGTCGTTGACCCCGCGGCCGAAGTGGTCGTGCAGCAGGACGTATTCGGCGTAGAGGGCGTCGTAGGCCGCGGCCCGCTCGGCGTCGGGCAGGTAGGCGTTGCGCTCGCAGGTGCCCATCGCCTCCGACGCGGCCGGCACATCGGGGTAGACGCCGGCGGCGACGGCGGCGTGGATGGCCGATCCGAGCGCCGGCCCCTGGTCGGAGCCGATCAGGCTCAGCGGTCGACGCGTCACGTCGGCGTAGATCTGCATGAGGATGTCGTTTTTCATCAGCCCGCCGGCGATGACCAGCTCGCGCACCGGCACGCCGGACTCTTCGAACGTCTCGATGATCTTGCGGGTGCCGAACGCGGTCGACTCCATCAGCGCCCGGTAGATGTCCGGCGGGCGGGTGGCGAGGGTGAGCCCGACGATGAGCCCGCTGAGCTCGTGGTCGACCAGCACCGATCGGTTGCCGCCCAGCCAGTCGAGCGCGACCAGGCCGTGCGCGCCGACCGGTTCGGCGCCGGCGAGCCGGCTGAGCCGGGTGTGCACGCTCTCGCCGGCCGCGTCCGCCTCGTCCCGGTAGGACGCCGGTACGCCGTGGTCGATGTACCAGGCGAAGATGTCGCCGACCCCGCTCTGCCCGGCCTCGTAGCCCCACCGCCCGGCGACGATCCCGCCGTCGACGACCCCGCACATGCCCGGCACCTCGGCGAGCCGCTCACCGTTCATCACGTGGCACGTCGACGTACCCATGACCGCGAGCATGGTGCCCGGCTCGATCGCCTTCGCCGCGGGCGGCGTGACGTGGGCGTCGACGTTGCCGACGCTGACCGCGATGCCCTCGGGCAGTCCGGTCCACGCCGCGGCCTGCGCGGTCAGCCCGCCGGCCCGGTCGCCGAGCGAGGACAGCGGATGGTCGATCTTGTCCTCGACGAAGTCGGCGAAC
>DASXJE010000178.1 GCA_036497565.1 Mycobacteriales bacterium | reverse complement strand
ATCGCAACCGCGACGTCGTGGCGGAACCACTTGCGCCAGTTCGGGAACAGTATCTCGATCTTGCGCCCACGGTCCAGCACCGCTCGCGTGCAGACGCGGTTGGCCGAGGCCTCGAAGGCGTTCAGGTGGTAGGGACCGGTTTTCACGCGGCAGATGAGGACCGCGAGTGGATTGATGTCGCGTCCGGTGAAGTCAAGGCCGAGATCCATCGCGCAGTCGAGCGTCGTGCCCGACCCCACGAACGGGTCCCAAAGCCGCGCGGGTTCATGAACCTCCGAGCAGAGCACCGCGAGGATTTCCCGCTGCATCTGCGGGACCATCATCGCTGGATACTGGAACAAGCCGTGCATGTGCTCGGCGGACGGGTCAGCGGCTTTCGACCACTCGTGTGCACGCTCGTGGCGCAAGGCAGCGAGTGCCTCGGCGATCGCAGGTGATGCTGCAGTTGAAATGGGCTCTTGCATCGCTCCCTTACCGGCGTGACCGGGAGGCACAGAACCACCCATCGAAAGTCGAGGCAGGCACGTCCTGCCACCCGACGCCGCAGGCTAACGCGTGCCGCGGACGCCAGTTGTCTGCGGCACGCGTTAGCCTGCGGCCCCAGTTGTGAGCCGTGGAACGCTGGGGAATTGCGCCCGGTTCACCTGCGTCGACGGGGTCGTCCTGCATCACGTCAGATTCGCTCAGTTTGGTACCGCGGTTGGTACCTCAAGAAGGCATCGTGTCGCGCAGAGCAGGCTGCGCGGTCCGATCGCTCAGCGCGACTCCTTGGCGCAAGCGGCACGACTGCCTGGCGATGAGACCGCGAGGGAGAGGGTCCAACCCGCTTACGAAGCAGAATCTGCCCCAACAGAACAGCCGGAAGTGTCATAACTCGAAGGTCGCGTGCAGCCGAAAACCGGTCGCAGATCCCCCTTCGTACACCGCCCCCGCTACTGAAGAAGGCCCTGGAAACGGGGCCTTTTTCTTTGGGCGGATCCGCGACGACGTCCGGCCGTGGCATCAACAAGGCATCAATTTGTCGCGCGCTGTGCTCGGAGACGAGGGCCATTGCTGTGCAGGAGATAACGGGCGCGGACCTGGGCGTTACGGAGTTGGCTGCGATTACTGATCGCGCGGAAGCCGTCCTCTCGCCAGGGCGGCTTTCGTGTTACCGCCCTCTCACGGCCGCCAGGTCATGGGAACACGAGCACGGGCTTGACGACTTCGCCCGACTCGGCCGCCGCCATCGCTTCGTTGATCTGGTCAAACGCGAACGTCTTCACAAGCCGGTCGAACGGGAACTTGCCCGCGCGATGCAGCTCGATCAAGCGCGGGATGAACTCTCCCGGCTCGGCGTCGCCCTCGATCACGCCGGACAGCTGCCGGCCGAGCAGGAGGTGCCCCTGATCAATCGTGATCTCGTGCTCGAGGCCCTGGAATCCGACCGTGACGCAGTGCCCGGCGGTGCGGAGGCTCTCGAGCGCCTGCCGGATCACCGGTCCGGCGCCCACGGCGTCGAAGGAATAGTGCAGCCCTGGCGCGGCGAGCTCCTGGACCCTCCACAGAAAGTCCTCGGTTTCGGTCGGGTCGATCGTGTGGGTGGCGCCCAGCTCGGTTGCGATCGCGAGGCGCTCGGGATTGAGATCGACGCCGATGATCGGGTCGCACCCAACGGCCTTGGCTGCCATCAGCGCTCCCAGGCCGACCGCCCCGAGTCCGAAGATGATGATCCCCTCTCCCGCGTCTACACGCATCACGTTGAGGACGCTGCCCGCGCCGGTCTGGAAACCGCAGCCGAGCGGGCCCAGCAGCTCGAGCGGCAGATCGTTGGGGACCTTGACGGCGTTGCGGACGCTTGCGATCGCGTGGGTCGCAAACGACGACTGGCCGAACCAGTTGCCGTAGACCTCGTCCTCGCCGCGGTGCATGGTCACCGAGCCGTCGAGTCGCGTGCCGAAGTAGTTCAGCGGAGCGAACGCGTCGCAATACGCGGGGTGACCTCCCGAGCACTGCGAGCACTCGCCGCAGTGATCGAAGCTCAGCGCCACGTGGTCACCCACGCGCAGCTTCTCAACGCCGGCACCGACGGCTTCGACGACGCCGGAGCCCTCATGCCCGAGCACCGCCGGGAGCGGGACCGGGAAGATGCCGTCACGCGCGGACAGATCGGTGTGACAGATGCCGACGCCGCGCATCCGCACGAGGATCTCGCCCTCGGCGGGAGCGCCCAGGTCGACCTCGGCCAGTTGCAGCGGCGCGCCGACCTCTTCGAGCAGCGCAGCGGTCGCGCGAACTCCCCCGGGGCTGCCCGAGGCCGAAGGCTCGGTCCCGTACTCGGTGGCTGACATTGCGTGGCTCCTCTCTTCGAGCTGGGCGGGACGGAGCTAGACGGCGGCTGCCGCGTCCTTCTCGGCCACGCGCTCGTTGTACATCGGGAACAGCGGCCGGGTGAGCGGGACCAGCTTGAGGATCTTGTTCACCGGACCCTTTGCCTTGACCTGACCCTTGGCGAGACCGATCGCGAGGTTGTACTCGCCACGCCAGTACTTGTCGGCGATGTCTGCGGGCATGTACAGCTTGACGTCGGCAGCCGGGTCTTCGCCACCGTCCTCGACCGTGAGCTTCGGCTCCTGGAAATGAATCAGGAGCTTGGAGTCGGGGTCCGAGTAGTAGATCTGGAGGTTGACGTTCGCGGCCGCCATCTTCGGCCCGACGTCTGGATGGTCGGCGGCTGCACGGAACACGCCACCGACGTACTCGTAGACCTCGTCGGCGTTGTTGAAGAAAGGCATCTTTACTCCCTCTGGTAGGACTCCCGGCAGCGTAAGTCGGCGCGCTCTGTGTGCCATCCCCCCGGAGGGAGATATTCCATTCCGAAAGAGGATCAGCCTTCTACCGGCAGTGCCGCACGCTCGACGGGCGCGGCGCTCGCGTCCGCCTCGGCCAGCGGTCGCTCCGTCGTGTCAGCCATCTGGCGTCGTACGTACCGGAGCATGTAGAAGGTGAAGACCCCGAACCAGATCAGCCACCACGGAAACGCGATCCAGAAGTTCCACAGGCCGTTTACCGCGAATGGTCCGGTGGTCACGTAGGGGATCACGCTCTCGGGCACGAAGGACAGCGCCCCGCCGATGGCGACCCATCCGGCCCACCGTGGCCACACGGGCGAGTCACTTCGATCGGTCAGCGTGTAGATCCCGATTGCGAGCATCTCGAAGCCCGTGATCATGTAGGTCATGTCGTAGATGAACCACGCCTCGCGCCAGTAGGAGTGCTGGAGCAGGGGATGCGCTGTTCCATAGGCCGCGGCGTGGAGGATCTTGCCCGGAAACTCCGCCAGGATCCAAGCGGTGATGCCGCCGCCGAGGAGGCTGATGCTGGACAGCAGCGGTTGATGGTGCTCCTTGCGCAGCATCACCCGTGACATCGCTGCCGCCCACGGCAGATAGAAGACACCCACCACCATGCAAATCGTCATGCCGGCGACGATCTGGCTGTGGTAGGGCCTGAAGTAGTGGTCGACGAGCTCCTGGGGCGAGTAGGCGCGCGAGGGCGGCGGATGATTGTGGCCGAGGAGCCCGAACGAGACGAGGTAGCCGACGAGGAAGATCACGCCACACCAGGCGGCCCAGTACTGAAGTTTCAGTTCAAGTCGCTTGTCCATCAGGCCGGCTCCTCCGAGAGCAGGATGGGGAAGATGTGACGGTCCCGTGTCTGCGTCAGGTCGAGGTGGATGTGCTTGGCCTCGGTGTACTCGTTCAGCGCGTCCGGACCAAGCTCCCGGCCAACGCCACTCTGCTTGTAACCACCGAATGGAAGTGTCGGGTCGACCATGTGCCAGTTGTTGATCCAGACAGTCCCGGCACGGAGCTGGTCGCCGACCTCCTTCGCCCGCTCGTAGTCCTTGGACCAGACGCCTGCCGTCAAGCCGTATATCGAGTCGTTGGCCTGCTCGATCGCGTCGTCGAGGTCGCTGTAGCGGAGCACTGACAGCACTGGCCCGAAGATCTCCTCGCGCGCGATCTGCATCTCGTTGGTCACGTCGGTGAAGATCGTCGGCTCGATCCAGTAGCCCCTCTCGAACTCCGGACCCTCGGGCGTGCCGCCGCCGATCGCGACGGTTGCCCCCTCGGCCCGTCCGGAGTCCAGGTACTCCACGATCCGGTCGCGCTGGCGCTCGGAGATCACCGGACCCATGTCGGTGTCGAGATCGTCGGGATCGCCGAGCTTGATCGTCGAGGCCCGCTGGACGACCCGATCGACGAACTCGTCGTGGATCGAGTCGTGAACGTACACGCGGGTCCCTGACTCGCAGATCTGGCCGGAATAGAGCATGCACCCGAACAGCACCCCGTCGGCCGCAATCTCCAGGTCCGCGTCGTCGAGCACGATCACCGGG
>DASXJE010000177.1 GCA_036497565.1 Mycobacteriales bacterium | reverse complement strand
GCATGAAGGCGAAGTACGGGAGATGGACCAGCACGGCACGGGGCAGTCCGAGCTCGTGCGCCGCCTCGAGCCCGGCGACCATCATGCAGTCGACCACCACGACGTCGGGTGCGAAGTCCCTCGCCTCGGCGAGAATGTCCTGGCGCGTTTCCGGGCTCTGCAGTGCGCGCCACAGGCGGTCGTCCAGCGCATCCTCGAACGCCAGGTCCGGCGGCCAGGCCGGCACCGACGGATAGGTCGCGAACTCGAGCCCGGCCGCAGCGGCACGCGATGTCATGGAGTCCCAGCCGAGCAGCCTGACCCGGTGTCCCAGATTCGTCAGCCGGGCACCGAGGTTGAGGCCGCACGCTCTCGCTGGCCGACAGAACCCTGTCGTCTGCAGTGACGACATCCGCTGTAATCAGGTTGTCGCACGACAGCCCGTGCTTGCACTGCAGCCAGCCGATACCACCGCCGAGGGCGAGACCGGCCACGCCCGTGGTCGAGATCAGGCCACCTGTCGTGGCGAGTCCCGCGGTCGCGGTAGCGGCATCGAGGTCAGCCCAGGTCGCTCCCGGCTGCACCGTCGCCGTACGCCGGTCGACGTCGACCGAAACACCGCGCATCGGCGACAGATCGATGACCACTCCGCCGTCGCACGTGCTCAGGCCCGCCACACTGTGCCCGCCGGCGCGCACGGCGAGTGGAACCGCCACTTCTCGTGTCAGCGTGACTGCAGCCGCGATGTCCTCCGTGGTGCGGCAGCGCGCAATCAGCGCAGGACGCGCATCGATGCAGCCGGTCCAGATGGCACGAGCGGAGTCATAGTCGTGATGCCGGGCTGCACGACGGTGCCCGCGAATCCCGATGCGAATGAATGGGCGCCGCGATGTCACACCCACCGGTGATGCAGCGTCGTGGCGACCGCAGCCAGCGGACGGATGTCCTCCGACGTCAGGTCCTCGAAGAGGTAGGACCTGCGGAGTCCGGCCGATACGTCGTGGCTCGCGGGCACAGGTGAAGTGTGCCCCAGAAGGCTTTTCGGCGACGCCGTCATGCCCCATCGTGCAATGGGATTCTCCGGTCGTTCGGGAATCCCCGGCGTATGCTCCGCGTGTCTGCGCCGGCATCTGCGGCGCCCTAGCGCGAAGAAATGGCGTGACCATGGGCGGCTGGACGTTTCAGGATCTCTCCACTCTTCCCGGCCGGACTCTCGCGCGCGGGACTCCCAGCTCGTATTTGTTCCCGGCGCAAAATACGCGCCACCTCATTCATCTCGGATACTCGCCGACGGGTGGCGGGACGAACCAGGCTCTCGACGAATGGTTCAGCGGCAGCGACGATGTCTGGGACGCGATCGGACTCATGATCGGGTCCGACGCGCCGCCGGCCCGGTCCAACCCGTACGGATACGTCTACACCAGTGAAAACACGCAGCACATCGTGTACGAGTCGTCGGCCGATTTCGGCCGCATCCATGAACTGTATTGGGACGACGACGGCTGGCACCCCAACGATCTGATGAACACCCCGGGCGCGGTTCTCGCCTCGAGTGTCCCGCGTGGTTACGACTTCGAGCCCGGGTTCCAGAGCAACCAGCACGTCATCTACACCGGCATCGACGGCCATGTGCACGAGCTCGCCCGTTCGCGCGGCTCGTGGAACCACTTCGACCTCACGCTCGACACGACCGGCGCGCCACCCGCGGTCGCCGAGCCGTTCGGCTACCCGTTCAACACCCAGGGCACCCAGCACGTCATCTACCGCGGCGGCACAGGATCGATCAACGAGCTGTGGTGGGACACGTCGGGCTGGCACTACGAGCCGCTCTCCGAGCAGACCGGTGCGCCGGCGGCCGGGAGTGAGCCGGTGGGCTACGTCTTCCTCGCGCAGGGCACCCAGCACATCGATTACATCGGGACAAATGGGCACGTGTACGAGCTCTGGTGGAACCCGACGGGATGGCATGTCGAGGATCTGACCGTGCACACCGGTACGGCGAACGCCATTCCCACCGGAGCGGTCGCCGCGTATCCCTTCGAGCCGGGTCCCGGCGTGCCGGACCCGACGCAGCACGTGCTCTATCGGGGGACCGATTCGCACATCCACGAACTGTGGTGGGACTCCAGCGGATGGCATCACCACGACCTGAACGGGGTCGCTGGCCTTCCGCTCGCAGGGGGCGATCCGACCGGATTCGCCAATTCGACCGACGGCACGCAGCATGTCTTCTTCGTGTCCGAGGACCACCATCTCATCGCGCTGAAGTGGGCCGCCTGACCCGGCCAGCCGGCCCTGCTCGATTGACGTTTTCGAACATGTGTTCGATACTTCGAAGGTGTCCCGCACCACTGAGCATGCGCCGCTCGAGCCCGACCAGAGCACGGCCCGCATGTTGCGCCCCGTTCCCGCGGTGCCGGACACCCGCAGCCACAAGCCGTCCCCGGGGTCCCTATCGCCGGGGTCCCTGTCGCGGGCGGTCACCCGGGCGGGCCATCCGGCCGTCGGCGCGCCGGCCACGCGGCGACTGTTGCCGGTACTGCCCGCCCTCGCGACCCTGTTGCCGGAAGGTGGGCTGCGCGCGGGCACCACGGTGACGATCGAGAAGTCGACCGCGCTCGCGCTGGCGTTGCTGGCCGGCCCGTCCCAGGCGGGTGGCTGGTGCGCCGTGGTCGGCGTACCGACTCTCGGCGCCCGGGCCATCGCCGAGGCGGGGGTCGCGCTGGAGCGGCTCGCGCTCGTCCCCTCCCCCGGATCGCAGTGGGCCGCGGTGGTCGCCGCGCTGCTCGACGGGATGGACGTGGTCGTCGTGCGCCCGCCGGCGCGGGTCAGCGGTGGGGAGGCCCGGCGGCTGGCGGCGCGGGCCCGCGAGCGGGGCACCGTGTTGGTGTCGCTCGGTTCCTGGGAAGGTGCCGACGCCCGACTGTCCGCCGCCGGTAGCCGGTGGAGCGGATTGGCTGGTGGCACGGGTCGGCTGCGGGCCCGCCGGCTGGTGGTCCACGCACGGGGCCGCGGTGCCGCCACCCGGCCGCGGCAGACCGAGTTGTGGCTGCCGGCGTGGAACGGCGGTGTGGCTCCCGCCCCGACCCCGATCGACGGGTCTGCCGACGGACCGGCCGAGTTGCACGTCGCGGCGGTGTGACATGAGCGAATACGCCGTCCGCATGATCGTGGTGTGGTGTCCCGACTGGCCGGTGCTCTCCGCCGTCCTCGCCGGAGAGGTGGCCGACGACGTTCCGGCCGCGGTGCTGGCCGGCGGTCAGGTGCTGGCCTGCTCGGCGGGTGCCCGCGCGGAGGGGGTACGTCGTGGCCTGCGTCGCCGGGAGGCGCAGAGCCGGTGTCCCGAGTTGGCGGTGCTGGTGCACGACCCGGATCGGGATGCCCGGTCCTTCGAGCCGGTGGTCGCCGTGGTCGAGGAGTCCTGCCCCGGCGTCGAGGTGCTGCGGCCCGGGGTGGTTGCGGTGTCCGCACGAGGTCCGGCCCGCTACTACGGCGGTGACGCCGCGGTGGCCGAGCACCTCGCCGGTCGGCTGGCGCAGACGTGCGGCGTCCCGGTGCGGATCGGGGTCGCCGACGGCGTACTCGCGGCGACGTTGGCGGCACGTAGCGCCGCGGGAGAGACGGCGGTGACGGTCGTGCCACCGGGTGGGTCGCCGGGCTTCCTCGCCGGGCAGCCGGTGGAGATGCTGGATCGGCCCGAGCTCACCGACCTGCTGCGCCGCCTCGGGATCACCACCTTGGGTGCGTTCGCCGCGCTGTCGACCCGCGATGTGGGAAACAGGTTCGGTGCGGACGGGGGGCTCGCCCACCGGTTGGCCCGCGGACAGGACGCCCGGCCGCTGGCCGCCCGCAGGCCCCCGCCCGATCTGGTCGCCGCCACCGCTTTCGACCCTCCGGTGGAGCGGGTGGACACCGCGGCGTTCGCCGCGAAGGCGCTCGCCGGGCAGTTTCACGACCGACTCACCTCCCGCGGGTTGGGGTGTCTGCGGCTGCGCATCACCGCCCGCACCGAGCACGGGGAGGAGCTGACCCGATGCTGGCGGCATGAGGGCGCCCTGTCCGCCGCTGCGATCGCCGACCGGGTGCGCTGGCAGTTGGGCGGCTGGCTGACCGACTCGACCGCGCGACCCAGATCGGTCGCCGGGCCGACAGCGGGCATCGTCGAGCTGTCTCTGCTCCCCGAGCAGGTGCTGCCCCACGCCGGTCAACAACTCGGTCTGTGGGGCGGGACCGGGGAGTCCGGTGAGCGCGCCGACCGGTCGCTGACCCATGTCCAGGGTCTGCTCGGGCCGGACGCGGTGCTGACCGCGGTCATCGCCGGAGGTCGGGGGGCCGGCGAGCAGATGCAGCTGGTGCCGTGGGGTGAGCCGCGCCGGGCCGACCAGGATCCGGTCCAACCCTGGCCCGGCCGGCTGCCGGCACCGTCGCCGGCCACCGTGCTGGCCCGGCCTCAGCCGGTCACCGTCGTCGACGCCGCCGGCGCTCCGGTCGGCATCACCGGCCGCTGCGTGGTCACCCGGCCCCCCGCCCGGCTGGTGCCGGAGGGGGCGGCGCCGGCATCGGTCCATGACGTCGTCGCGTGGGCCGGCCCGTGGCCGGTCGACGAACGGTGGTGGGACCGCACCGGCCGCCGGCACGCCCGGTTCCAGATGGTGACCGCCGACGGCACCGCCCGACTGCTCACGGTCGAGCGCAGCCGCTGGTGGATCGAAGCGGTGTACGACTGATGGGCCACTACTAATGGGCCACGACTGATGGGCCACGACTAATGGGGTGGCAGAATCCGCCGATCCCGTGGTCGGAGCTCGAACGCCGGCTCTCCGGCCGTCCCCGGCCCGAGTCCCCCGGTGACGGCGGCGACAGCCCCGCGTGGTCGCGGGTCCGCGAGCCCTACGTCCCGCCCGTCCCGTCCGGATCTGCCGCTGCCGGGCGTAACCCGGGTCCGCCCTACGCCGAGCTGCACGCCCACTCCAACTTCAGTTTCCTCGACGGCGCCAGCCACCCCGAGGAGATGGCCGAGACCGCCGCCGAGCTCGGCCTGCAGGCGCTCGCCCTCACCGACCACGACGGGTTGTACGGCGTGGTCCGGTTCGCCGAAGCCGCCGCGGGAGTGGGGCTGTCGACAGTGTTCGGAGCCGAGCTGTCCCTGGGCCTGTCCCAGCCGCAGAACGGCGTCGCCGACCCCGAGGGCGACCACCTCGTCGTCCTCGCCCGCGACCCGGAGGGCTACCACCGGCTGGCAGCCGCGATCAGCATCGGGCAGCGGGCCGGTGGGGAGAAGGGAAAGCCGGTCTACGACCTCGCCGAGCTCGCGGCCGGTTCCGCGGGGCACTGGCAGGTGCTCACCGGCTGCCGGAAGGGGATCGTCCCGGCCGCGTTGGCCCGGGGCGGGGCCGATGCCGCGACCCGTGCGCTCGACCGGCTGATCGCGGAGTTCGGCCGCGACCACATCGCCGTCGAGGTGTGGGATCACGGCACCCCCGAGGACACCGAGCGGGCCGACGCGCTGGCCGAGCTGGCGCACCGGGCCGGTGTGGACGTCGTCGCCACCACCAACGCGCACTACGCGACCCCCTCGCGGGGCCGACTGGCCGCGGCATTGGCGGCGGTGCGGGCCCGCCGCAGCCTGGAGGAGATGGACGGCTGGCTGCCGGCGGCCGGGGCGACCTACCTGCGTTCCGGGGCGGAGATGGCGGCCCGCTTCACCCGGCTCCCGGGTGCGGTGGCCCGGGCGGCAGCGCTGGGCAGGGAATGCGCGTTCGACCTGCGGCTGGTCGCTCCCCGGCTGCCCGACTTCCCGGTGCCGCCCGGCCACACCGAGGCAAGCTGGCTCGCCGAGCTCACCTGGCAGGGCGCCGCGGTGCGCTACGGGCCCCGCGACGACGAGCGGATCCCCGGGGCCTACGCCCAGCTCGATCACGAGCTGGCCACGATCGAGCGGCTCGGGTTCCCCGGATACTTCCTCGTCGTCCACGACATCGTGCAGTTCGCTCAGCGCGAGGGCATCCTCTGCCAGGGCCGCGGATCCGCCGCCAACTCCGCGGTGTGTTTCGCCCTCGGCATCACCTGCGTCGACGCGGTGCGCTACCACCTGCTCTTCGAGCGGTTCCTCGCCCCCGAGCGGGACGGCCCGCCCGACATCGACCTCGACATCGCGTCGGGGCGGCGCGAGGAGGTGATCCAATACGTCTACCAGCGCTACGGGCGGGACAACGCCGCGCAGGTGGCCGACGTCATCACCTACCGACCCCGGTCGGCGGTCCGCGACATGGCCAAGGCGCTGGGCTACTCCCCCGGCCAGCAGGACGCCTGGTCCAAGCAGATCGAAGGGTGGGGGCACGCCCTCCCCGCGATCGGCGACGACTCCGCGGGTCCCGACCACGACATCCCGCCCGACGTGGTCGCGTTGGCCGAGCAACTGCAGGGCTTCCCCCGCCATCTCGGTCTGCATTCCGGCGGCATGGTCATCTGCGACCGCCCGGTGATCGAGGTGTGCCCGGTGGAGTGGGCCCGGATGCCCGGTCGCAGCGTGCTGCAGTGGGACAAGGACGACTGCGCGGCCACCGGGCTGGTGAAGTTCGACCTGCTCGGGCTCGGCATGCTCTCGGCGCTGCAAGGCACCCTCGAACTCATCCGCGAACACCACGGCGTCGAGGTCGACCTCGCCATGCTGCCGCCCGACGACGAAGCCGTGTTCGCCATGATCTGCGCCGCGGACACGGTCGGGGTGTTCCAGATCGAGAGCCGGGCGCAGATGGCCACCCTGCCCCGGCTGAAGCCACGGGAGTTCTACGACCTCGTGGTAGAGGTGGCGCTGATCCGCCCCGGCCCCATCCAGGGCGGGTCGGTACATCCCTACATCCGCCGCCGCAATGGACAGGAGGACCCGAAATACGCCCATCCGCTGATGGAGCGGTCGCTGTCGAAGACTCTCGGCGTACCGCTGTTCCAGGAGCAGCTGATGGAGCTGGCGATCGACGTGGCCGGCTGCTCGCCCGACGAGGCCGATCTGATTCGCCGCGCCATGGGGTCACGGCGCTCGACGGAGCGGATGGAGAAGCTGCGGGCCCGGCTCTACGACGGAATGGCGGCCAACGGCATCACCGGCGCGGTGGCCGACGAGATCTTCGACAAGCTGGCGGCGTTCGCCAACTTCGGATTCGCCGAGAGCCACGCGATCAGCTTCGCCTACATCGTCTACTCCAGTTGCTGGCTCAAGCGCTACTACCCGGCGGCGTTCTACGCCGCGCTGCTCAACGCCCAGCCGATGGGCTTCTACTCCCCGCAGTCGCTGGTCGCCGACGCCCGCCGGCACGGGCTGTCCGTGCGCGGGCCCGACATCAACGCCTCCGCGGCGCTCGCGACGCTGGAGCCGGGTACGCCGCTTCCGCCCGACGCGGGTCCCACTCCGCTGGGGCGGGCGGGTGAGTGCGAACCGGTGATCCGGCTGGGGCTGTCGTCGGTGCGCCATCTCGGCGAGGAGGTCGCGGAGCGGATCGCCGACGGGCGGCCCTACGCCGACATGGCCGACCTGGTCCGCCGTACCGCACTGACCACGCCGCAGGTCGAGGCGCTGGCGACGGCGGGAGCGTTCGGCTCGTTCGGGTTGGACCGCCGGCGGGCGTTGTGGGCCGCGGGGATGGTGGCCACCGAGCGACCCGATCGGCTGGCCGGGCTGGGGATCGGCGCCGATCCGCCGACGCTGCCCACGATGACACCGCCGGAGACCACGCTGGCCGACCTGTGGGCGACCAGCATCTCCCCGGACAGCTACCCCACCCAGTACGTCCGGGATCGGCTCGAGGAGATGGGCGTCGTACCCGCCGGCCGGCTGCGCGACGTCCCGCACGGGGATCGGGTGCTGGTCGGCGGGGTGGTGACCCATCGCCAGCGACCGTCGACCGCCGGCGGGACGACGTTCCTCAACCTCGAGGACGAAACCGGGCTGGTCAACGTCATCTGTGGCCAGGGCGTGTGGCGTCGGCACCGACGGGTGGCTCGCGAATCCAGCGCGCTGCTGATCCGTGGTCGACTCGAAAAGGTCGAGGGGGTGATCAACGTCGTCGCGGAGCGGATCACGCGACTCCCGCTCACTGCAGCGACCCGCTCCCGCGACTTCCGCTGACACCGCCGACAGGTCGTCTCCTGCAGTCGCCCACGCCGCGGTCTCATATCGCTTACGCTGCACGGCACCGGTTCTTCCGCCCGGCATGCCGTCGCCGCAAGGAGGATCACGTGAGCGATCCTGCCGTTGTCGTACCCGCGCTGACCGACGCCGACTTCCAGCGGCTGCTGAAGTTTCGCATGACCCTGCGCCGCTTCGAGCGCTGGAGCGACGAGCAGGTCGCCGCGCAGGGACTCACCCCGGCCTGGCATCAGCTGATGCTCGCCGTACGCGGGCATCAGGACCCGGACGGTCCTACGATCGGCGACATTGCCGACGCCCTGCTCGTCCGGCCCCACAGTGCCGTTGAGCTGTGCAACCGGGTGCAGCGCGCCGGGTTCATCACCCGCAACGCCGATCCCCGCGACGGCCGCATCGTCCGAATCCAGCTGACCGACGAGGGCACCCGCGCCGTGGAGTCACTGTCGCGGTTGCACCTCGAACAACTCCGCCTCTTCGCCCGGACGCTCGACCAGGTGATGGCCGGTTCGGCGTCCTCCCCACCCGAGTGACCGACCGTTAGGGTCGGCCCATGACACTGGCGCGGTTCAAAGATCTGTGCGTGGACGCGACCGATCCCGCGGTGCTCGGCGGCTTCTGGGCGGCGGCGCTCGGACTCGCCGCCGAGCAGCTCGTCGGAGGCACCATCCGGCTGACCGGACCGACACCGCAGCACACCATCTGGATCAACCGGGTGCCCGAGCCGCGGACGGTCAAGCAGCGGATGCACCTCGACGTGCACACCGGATCCGTGGCCGACCTCGAGGCGCTCGGGGCCCGGATCATCGCACCGCTCGACGGCTGGACGGTCATGGCCGACCCCGAGGGCGGCGAGTTCTGCGCATTCACCCGCGCCGCGGTGCCGGACTACCGGCTGTACGAAGTGAACATCGACGCCCACGACGCCCGCGCGCAGGCGCAGTGGTGGGCCGGCCTGCTCGGCGCGAAGGTCGGGCACGATGACGGCGAGCCGTGGTGGTCGGTCGAGGGCATCGACCAGGCGCCGTTCGAGAGCATCGTCTTCGATGCGGTCCCCGAGCCGAAGACGGTCAAGAACCGCATCCACCCCGACGTCCTGGCCGACGCTCTGCCGCCGCTGCTCGACTACGGCGCCACCGTGATCCGCCCGCGCGACGACGAGATCGAATGGCACGTCGCGGCCGATCCCGAGGGCAACGAGTTCTGCGTCTTCCTCGACTGACCGGGCGCCACCCGCCGCACCGAGTCGCTCAGCCCGCCGATAGGGCGAGGAACCGGCGTACCGCCGCGCCGATGCCGGCGGCGTCGATCCCGTGGGCGGCGGCGTGGTCGCCCGGCGTGCCGTAGCGGCGGAGTTCGGCGTCCCGCGACACACCCAGGCCGAGCAACCGGTGCGGTACGTCG
The DNA here is from genome assembly GCA_036497565.1 of Mycobacteriales bacterium. Lineage (NCBI taxonomy): Bacteria > Bacillati > Actinomycetota > Actinomycetes > Mycobacteriales > Mycobacteriales bacterium. The sequence goes on along the minus strand of DASXJE010000177.1, from coordinate 55,635 downwards.
GGCAGCGCCCGCGCGATCACGTGCGCCGACGTTCCGGCCAGATAGGGCTCGACGAGCACGATCGCCGGTTCGGCGCCGGTCGCGGCCGCGCGTAACCCGGCCGCATCGAACGGCCGGATCGTGGCGGCGTAGAGCACCGTGACGTCGAGACCGGCAGTGGCGGCGAGCGTCGCCGAGAGCATGGGTCCGACGGCGAGGACGACGCCGTGCCCGCCACGCCGCACGACCCGGAGGCGCCCGTCGGCAGTGGCGAACGGTTCGTCGTTGGTCTCGGTCGAGAGCCGCACGTAGACCCGGCCGCGGGCACGGACCGCATCGGTGAGCAGCGCGGCGGCCTCAACAGGGTGGCCGGGCACGTGCACGGTCCACCCGGGAAGCGTGTCGAGCAGCGCGACGTCACCGGGAGACTGGTGGGTGCGGCCGGCGGCCGAGACGTCGTAGGAGCCGCCGATGCTGACGAGGACCGCCTCGACGTCCTGGTGGCCGAGATCGAGCTTGACCTGCTCGAAGGCCCGTTCGATGAGAAACGGCGCGTAGCTGTGCGCGATCGGACGCAGGCCGGTCAGCCCCAGACCGCCGGCCACCGAGATCATCAGTGCCTCACGGATCCCGACGTTGATCACGCGCTCGGGGTGCCGCGCGGCGACGCCGGTGAATGCGTCGGCGGAGATCTCGGCGAGCACGAGCGCCAATCTCGGGTCGGCATCGACCTCCTGCGACACGACATCGGCGAACGCATCGCGCATCGTGGCCGGGGTCGTCGCTGCGGTCGTGGTGGTCGCGGTCATCACGCGGTCTCCTTCTTCTCGACGACGGCGACCACGGCGAGCGGGTGGCCGTCGTGGGGGGTGGCGAACGCCCTTTCCAGTTTGTCGTGGTCGCGGCCGTCCACTGTGGACGTCTCCCAGCCTTCGACGGCGAACCGTCGGGCGATCCCGTCCGGCCAGCCATATGTCGCCGACGAGTTGTCGACCGCGACGACCGTGAGACGGTCCAGCCCGAGGCGTGCCGCCATGACGATCGCCTCCTGATTGGTCCCTTCGTCGAGCTCGGCGTCACCGACGAGGACGACGACCCGCGGTCGGGTGCGGCCTTGCGCGCGGAGCCCCAGTGCGACGCCGATGGCGAGCGGTAGGCCGTGCCCGAGCGATCCGGAGGAGATCTCGACACCGTTCAGGAGGTTCCGGTCCGGATGCCTGCCCAGCCGCGAGTCGACGCCGCCCCAGCCCTCGAGCTGGTCCGGGTCGATGAAACCGCGCGCGGCCAGCACGGCGTAGTAGCTCATCGGCCCGTGACCCTTCGACAGCAGGAACCTGTCGCGGTCCGGGTCGTCGGGCGCGTCGACGGGGATGCGTAACACCCGGTCGTAGAGCACCCACAAGACGTCGAGGGTCGAGTTGGAGGCCGGGTCGTGCTTCTCGTCCCCGGTCATCCGGGCGACCAGATCCGGCAGGTCGGCGTACGTCGCTGTGGTCATGACCACCATGCTGTAACTTCAACCAATGTTGAAGTCAACAGCTGAGGTGGGACGATGCCCGCATTGCCGCATCACCTGACGATCGGGGAGCTTGCCGCGCGCAGCGGTGTCCGGCCGAGTGCGCTGCGGTTCTACGAGCAGGCCGGGTTGGTCTCCGCCGAGCGCACCGCCGGCAATCAGCGTCGCTACGCCCGGTCCACCCTGCGGCGGGTGGCGTTCATCCGGGCGGCGCAGCGGGTCGGGTTGACCCTGGAGGAGATCCGTACGGCGCTGGCGACTCTCCCGGCCGACCGGACCCCGACCCGGGCCGACTGGCGGCGGCTGTCCCGCTCCTGGCAGTCGGAGTTGGAGGCCCGGATCACGACGCTGCAGCGCCTGCGCGACCAGTTGACGAGTTGCATCGGCTGCGGCTGCCTGTCGCTGCGGACCTGCTCGCTCAGCAACACCGACGACGTCCTCGCCGCCCGCGGCGCCGGAGTCACCGCGCTGCTGCCCGATCGGGCATGACCCGTGGATTCGCACCGGGACCGCTGTTCCCGGTGCGTGCGGATGGCTAGTCTGAGCCGACCATGCGACCCGTTCATGTCGTCGCCGGCCTGTGGTTGATCCAGACGGTCACGATCCTCGTCGCGCCGCCCGCCGCCCTGGCGGGAATCGGCCTGGGCTGGGTCCTGATTACCGCCGTCCTGTCGGTGCTCGCGCTGCGTCGGCCGTTGTCCTGGTGGATCGCGACGTGCATGGCGTGGCAGGCGATCGCCACCGTCACCCTCGTCGCCGGGCTCGCCACTGCGCCCGACCTGACCGCCGGGTTCGTGATCGTCGCCGTCTGCCAGGTCGGACTGCTGGTCGGCTCCTGGGTGGCGCTGTCGCCCCACCACGCGATCCGCCGGTAGTGCGGGCGAGGCTCAGCCTGCCGCCGGTACCTGCTCCGCGTCGTCGCCCATGAACGACTGCCATAGCCGGGCGTAGATCCCGTCCTGCGCCAACAGTTCGTCCTGTGACCCGACCTCGACGATCCGCCCGTGGTCGAGTACCACGATCCGGTCGGCCCGGGCGGCGGTGGTGAGCCGGTGCGCGACGACGATCGTCGTACGCCGATGGGCCAGTACGTCGGCCGCGCGGGTGACGGCCGCCTCGGTGGCCAGGTCGAGCGACGCGGTCGCCTCGTCGAGGATGAGGATGTCGGGGTCGACGAGTTGTGCCCGGGCCAGGGCCAGCAGCTGTCGCTGGCCGGCCGAGAGGTGCCGACCACGCTCGCCCACCGAGTGCAGGTAACCGCCGGCGAGCCGGGCGATCATGTCGTGCGCGCCGACCTGACGGGCCGCCGCCTCGACCTCCGCGTCGGTGGCCGCGGGCCGGCCGTAGGCGATCGCGTCGCGCACCGTGCCGGAGAAGAGGTAGGCCTCCTGCGGGACCATCCCCAGCCGGTGCCGGTAACCGGGGAGATCGAGGTCACGTAGATCGTGGCTGTCGACCCGCACGGCGCCCTCGGTCGGGTCGTAGAAGCGGGCCAGCAGCTTGACCACGCTCGACTTGCCTGCGCCCGTCTCTCCCACCAGCGCCACGGTCTCCCCCGGCGCGATCCGCAGCTGGATGTCGGACAGCGCCTCGGTCTCCGCACCGGAGTAGGCGAAGTGCACCCCGTCGAAGAGGATCTCACCGGACAGCTGCTCGACCGGTTGCGGCTCCGCGGGCTGCGGTGTCGACGTCGGGATGCGCAGCAGATCACGGACCCGGCGCAGTCCCACGGCCGCCTGCTGGTAGCCGTCGAAGACCTGGGACAGCTGCTGCACCGGCGAGAAGAACATGTTGACGTAGAGCAGGAACGCGATCAGTGCACCGGCGGACAAGGTGCCGTGGGAAACCCGGGACGCGCCGGCGGCCAGCACCAGCGCGGTCGCCACCTCGCTGAGGAACTCCACGAACGGGAAATAGATGGCGATGTAGCGCTGTGCGCGCAGCCGGGAGACCCGGTAGTCGTCGCTGACCCGTTCGAACTTCGCGTTGTTGTGCCCCTCCCGCCGGAAGGCCTGGGTGACGCGTACGCCGGCGACGTTTTCCTGCAGGTCGGCGTTGACGATTCCGACCTTCTCGCGGGCGTCGGCGTAGGCGACCGAGGACTTGGACCGGAAGATCAGCGTCGCGATGATGAGCACCGGCAGGATCGTCATCACGACCAGCGCCAGGCCGACGTCGAGAATGAACAACGCGATGAGTACGCCGACGAACAACGACAGGCTGACCACCGCAGTCGCCAACCCGGTCTGGATGAACGTCGAGAGCGCGTCGACGTCGGTCGTCATCCGGGTCATGATCCGGCCGCCGAGCTCGCGCTCGTAGAAGTCCAGACCCAGCCGTTGCAGGTGCGCGAAGAGCTTGACCCGCAAGGTGTAGAGCATGCGTTCGCCGGTGCGGCCGGTGACCTGGGTCTGCCACACGCTCACGACCCAGTCGGCCAGCACGACCATCAGCGCGATCACCGACGTCGTGACCAGAGCGCTGCCCACGTGATCGGTGACACCGTTGTCGACGCCGCCACGGATCAGCGCCGGCAGGACGAGCTGCGCGACCGCGTCGAGCGCCACCAGCAGCAGACCGAGCAGCAGACCCCTGCGGAACGGGCGCAGCAGGTGGCCCAGGTTGAAGTCCGGGTCGGGCCGGCGGGCGTCCTCCGCGTCGACTTCGGGACGGTCGGTGGCCGGCCGCAGCGCGGCGACCTGCTCGAGCAGCTCCGGTGTGGCCGGCAGCGAGGCGAACATCCCGCCCGGCCCGCCGCCACCACCACCGCCGCCCCCGCCTCGGCCACGGAGCCCGGGCACCGTCGCGGCCACGGCGAGCGGTACGTCCGCCCGGACCGGGCCTTCGGTGTCGCGCCACAGCGCGGGTGTGACCCCGGCCGGGGCGTCGTCGACGATATCGACGGTCTCCGTCGTTCCGGGCAGCTCACCGGCGTCGATGCCCTCGACGTCGTCCCCGGGTCCGGCGAGCAGGAGGCGGTAGAGCGGGCACCGGACGAGCAGCTCGCTGTGCGTGCCGACGTCGATGATGCGCCCCTCCTCCAGGACGGCGATCCGGTCGGCGAGAGACAGCGTGCTGCGTCGGTGGGCGATCAGCAGCGTGGTGCGGCCCCGCATCACCCGGCGCAAGGTGGCGTGGATCTCGGCCTCGATGCGGGCGTCGACGGCGGAGGTCGCGTCGTCCAGCAGCAGCACCTGCGGGTCAGTCAGCAGCGCGCGGGCCAACGCCACCCGCTGCCGCTGGCCGCCGGAGAGGGTCAGGCCCTGCTCGCCGACGACGGTGTCGTAGCCGGCCGGTAGGTCGCGGATGAAACCGTCCGCCTCGGCGGCCTCCGCGGCCGCGACGACCTGCGCCTCGGTCGCCTCGGGGTGGCCGTAGGCGATGTTGGCGCGCACGCTGTCGGAGAAGAGGAAGCTGTCCTCGAAGACCACGCCGATCCGCGACCGCAGCGACGACATCGTCACGTCGCGGATGTCGTGACCGCCGACCCGCACCGCGCCACGCTGGACGTCGTAGAAGCGCGGCAGGAGCAGCGACACCGTCGACTTGCCCGAGCCGGTGCCGCCGACCAGGGCCAACGTCTCGCCGGGCTCCACCTGCAGGTTGACGCCTTCGAGGACCGGCCGGGACCGCACGTAGCCGAAGGTCACGTCCTCGAGCTGCACCCCCGCCGGGCCCGCGGCCATCTCGATCGCATCCGGTGCGTCGGTCACGGTCGGCTGGGAGTCGATGATCTCGAACACCCGGACCACGCCGGCCCGGGCCTGCTGGCCGACGGTGAGCAGGCCGGCGAGCATCCGCACCGGCGAGACCAGCGAGCTTAGATAGGTCGAGAAGGCGAGGAACGTGCCCAGGGTGATGTTGCCGTGGTAGGCCAACCAGCCGCCCAGCGCCAGTACGCCGACCTGGCCGAGCGCGGGCACCGCCTGCAGTGCCGGATTGAATTTGCTGGTCAGCCGGACCGCACGCATGCGGCCGGCGAACAGACTGCGTGCACTGTCCTCGAGTGTCTCGAGCTCGCGCTGCTCCTGGCCGAAGCCCTTGACGACCCGTACGCCGGTGACCGCCGACTCGACGACACCAGCGACCTCAGCGACCCGCTGCTGGGCGTCCCAGTTGGCCGGGAACAGTTGCTTGCGGCTGCGGTAGGCGACGAACCACAACGCCGGGCCGATGAGCAGCGCCACGACCGTCAGCAGCGGCGACAGCCAGAGCATGATGACGAGAGACAGCAGGAAGAGCAGGATGTTGCCGGACATGATCGGCAACATGCCGAGCAGACCCTGCACGAGGGTGATGTCGGAGATCGCGCGGCTGACGACCTGACCGGTCTGCAGGTCGTCCTGCTTGGCCCCGTCCAGCCGCTGCAACGCCGCGAACACCTCGGTGCGCATGTCGTACTGCACGTCGAGGCTCAACCGGCCACCGAGGTAACGACGGACGTAGCCCGAGCCGAACCGGAGCACACCTGCGGCGAACAAAGCGATCACCCACGGCAGCAGCGGCTCGGTGTGGGTGAGGATCACGTCGTCGACGACCTGCCGGACGATGAGCGGGGTGACGGCGGTCAGCGCCGTACCGAGCAGCGCCCCACCGAAGGCGAGAATGACCAGCCTCCGGTAGCGCATGCAATAGCCGACCAGCCGGCGTAGCCATCCGGCCGCCGGCACTTCGTCCACCGCCCGATCGTCGCCACGGGCCTGCGTCGCCGCCATCATCGTTAGCGATTCTAACCGCACATCGTTAGCAGGTCTAACCTCTTCACCCGTCCGGCCCCGTCGCGGCGGCTCGACACCGGTCCTCCCCACCCCGCAGACTTGCCCGGTGGGGTCCGGGGGGCAGCGGCGTGCACTCGCCGTAATCGACATCGACGGGGTCGTCGCCGACGTCCGCCACCGCCTGCACCACCTCGAGCGCCGGCCGCGCCGGTGGCCGGAGTTCTTCGCCGCGGCCGATGACGATCCGGCGCTTGCCGTCGGGGTGACCCTGGTCCACGAACTCGCCGCGACGTACGACGTTGCGTGGTTCACCGGCCGGCACGAACGGCTGCGCCGGCTCACCGAAGTCTGGCTGGCCCGGCACGGCCTGCCCGAGGGACCCATGGCCATGCGGGCCGACGAGGACTTCCGGCCGGCCCCGGTGGTCAAGTCCGAACTGTTGGCGACGCTGCGGGACATCGCACCGGTCGCATTGGTGGTCGATGACGACCCGGAAGTGCTCGCCGTGATCGCCCGCGACGGGACTCCGGTGCGACTCGCCGACTGGGTCCCCCGGTCCGCCACGCTGGCTCGGGCGCAGGACGTTGACGGACAGACATGACACCGTTGTGAAACGCTGGGCGGCGTGGCGATCACTCGACCGGCACGACCCCGCAACGACCCGGGACAGTACGACGACCTGGTCGACCAGTGGTGGCAGCCGCACGGGCAGCTCGCGATGCTGAATTGGATCGCCGCCGCACGGGCCGCGCTGATCCCGCCCGCCCGGCGACCGGGGGCCGTCCTGGTCGACCTCGCGTGCGGCGGCGGCCTGCTCGCCCGCCACGTCACCGGCCGCGGATACCGGCACGTCGGCATCGACCTGACCCCGAGCGCATTGAAGGTGGCCCGCTCGCACGACGTGCTCCCGGTGTGTGCCGACGTCCGCTCGCTGCCGTTGCCCGACGAGGCGGCGGACGTGGTGTCGGCCGGCGAGATCCTCGAGCACGTCCGTGACGTCGCGGGCGTCGTCGGCGAGGCGTGCCGGGTGCTGCGGCCGGGCGGCACGCTGGTCATCGACACCGTCGCCCGCACCGCGCTGGCCCGGTTCCTCGTGGTCACGGTGGCCGAACGGATTCCCGGCGCCGCCCCACCAGGCATCCACGATCCTGCGTTGTTCGTCGACCGCCGGGCCCTGCAGGCCGAATGTGCGCGGCACGGCGTACCGCTGCAGCTGCGTGGGCTGCGACCGTCGGTTCCGGACGCGGTCCGCTGGTTACGCCGCCGGAGCGACGACGTCGCGATGGTGCCGACCAGGACGACGTCCGTGCTGTTCCAGGCTTCCGGCGTGAAGGCCTCTGGCGTGAAGGAGAGTCGATGACCGACACGGTGACGCTCCCGGACACCCCGGCCGCGCTCGCGGCCGCTCGGGAGGTTGCGCCGGCGCTCGCCGCGCGGGCCGCCGAGCACGACGGGCCGGGGGCGTTCCCGGCTGCCGACTTCGACGACCTGCGCGCGCGGGGACTGCTGGGCCTGATGGTGCCGACCCGGCTCGGTGGTCCGGGCGCGGGTTTCGCCGACTACGCCGAGGTGGCGATGGCGCTCGCCCACGGTGCCGGCGCCACCGCATTGATCTACAACATGCACGCGTCGGTGACCGGTGCGCTGGCGCTGACCCCCGACGAGGTGCTGCACGCCCTCGGTGTCCCGGACAGCTACCTCGACGTCCGCGACCGCGCGCTGGCGCGGGCCCGCGACGGCGCCCTGTACGCCGTCGCGATGAGCGAGCGCGGCGCCGGCAGCCGGCTGTCGAAGATCACCACGACCTACGAGGCGGTCGACGGCGGCTACCGCATCGTCGGGGCGAAGGCGTTCGTCTCCGGCGCCGGACACGCCGACGGCTACCTCGTCGCGGCGCGCGAGCGGGACGTCGACCCGCCGCGGGTCTCCTACTTCCTGGTGCCGGCCGGACCGGGCCTGACCGTCGAGGAGACCTGGAATTCGCTCGGCATGCGGGCGACGGCGAGCCAGGACCTGCACCTCGACGTCGTCGTCCCCGCCGACACCCTGCTGGGCGGGGTCGAGGGACTGACGCTGCTGATCGCGCAGGTCATGCCGCAGTGGCTGGTCGCTTCCTACGCCGCCGTCTATGTCGGGGTGGCCCAGTCCTGCGTCGACGAGGCCGTGCGGCACCTGACCGAGCGCGGGCTCGCGCGGCTGCCCGCGGTGCGGGCCCGGGTCGGCCGGGCCGAGGCGCGGGTGGCCGCGACCAGGCTCGCCGTCCGCGAGACGGCCCGCCGGGTCGATGCCGAGCCGGGACAGCCGGAGACCAACCACTGGGTGTGGCGGGCGAAGCTCCTGGCCGGCGAGACCGCGATGGAGGTCGCCGCGTCGATGCTGGAGGCGGCCGGCACCTCGGCCACCCGCCGCGGGCATCCGCTCGAACGGCTCTACCGCGACGCCCGCTGCGGATCACTGCAACCGGCCACCAGCGACGTGTGCGCCGACTGGCTGGGTGCCGCCACGCTCGGCCTCGATCCCCACGCCGACGCGGACGTCGCCCGGTGGTGAGCCCGAGCACGAGCGGATGGACCACCCCGGTGCGCGTAACCGGCCTCGGGCACGCCGTCCCCGCGCCGGTCGGGCAACCCGACCTGTGGAAGGGGTTCTTCGCCGACCGCTACGCCGGGGTCCGGTCCGCCGAGCGGGTGTTCGCCTCGTCAGGCGTGGATACCCGGCACACCGTCGTCAACCCGTCGGTGGAGGACATCTCCGACTGGGGCACCGAAGCTCGCATGCGCCGCTACCTGGCCGAGGCGATGCCGCTGGGCAAGTCGGCCGTGGGGGCAGCGCTGGCCGATGCCGGTGTCGCCGCGGACGACGTCGGCCTGTTCGCGGTCGCGACCTGCACCGGCTACGCCACGCCGGGCCTGGACATCCTGCTGGCCCGCGACCTCGGAATGCGGGCGGATCTGCAACGGCTCCTGGTGGGGCACATGGGCTGCTACGCCGCGCTGCCGGGGCTCGCCGCGGTGGCCGATTACGTCGCCTCGCGGCGCCGGCCGGCCGTGCTGCTGTGCCTGGAGCTGACCAGCCTGCATCTGCAGCCGCCGACCACGGGCATGGACCAGGTGGTCACCCATGCGCTGTTCGGTGATGCCGCGGCCGCGGTCGTCGTCCAACCGGGTGACGGGCCAGGTCTGCGGATGCTCGACATGGCCGCCCGCACCGACGTCGCCACCGCCGACCACATGACCTGGGACGTCACCGATCAGGGGTTCCGGATGGGCCTGTCCCCCCGCGTTCCGAGTGTGCTGGCCCGCCACGTCGGCTCGGTGGTCGAGGAGTTGCTGGCCGCGCACGGACTGGGGTACGGCGACGTCGACGGGTGGGCGGTGCATCCCGGCGGCCGGCGGATTCTCGAGGCCGTCGGCACCAGCCTCGGGCTGACGGAGGCCGCGCTGGAGCCGTCCTACGACGTGCTGCGCGGCTACGGCAACTGCTCGTCGCCGACCGTCCTGCTGGTGCTCGAGGCGCTGCGGCAGCGACGGGCCCGGACCGTCGTCGCCATGGCATTCGGACCGGGGTTGACCCTCTACGCCGGGCTGCTCCAGGCGCCATGACCCGCGGTCCTGCGAGTTGGCATGCGACACGCCAAATGTTGCGGACGCATCACATGATGAATATTTCGCGGCCAGCGGGGCACACTGTGACTGTTGCCACACGCCATACCCCGCTTGCACAGGAATTTGAGAGCCATGTGTCCGCACGAAACTCCGTGCCCGTCGGCTGACGACGCCGATCGAGACGCCGCCCAAGTCGTATCCAGCCATCCCGAGCAGGGATGGAGTCTGCTTTGCAACGGTGTCGTCTTCTTCGACGACACCGGCGAGCTCCTCCCCGACGGTCGGGTCATCGCCCCGCGCCGCCGGCAACCCTTGGTAACCGCGCCTGCCGCCTGAGTTACCGCGGCCGGTCAGGCCTCCGGCAGAGGCGGGCAGCTGCACATGAGGTTGCGGTCCCCGTACCCGCCGTCGATTCTCCCGACCGGCGACCAGTACTTGTCCTGACGTAGCCCCGGCAGCGGGTAGGCCGCCACGTCGCGCCCATAGGGGTGACCCCAGTCCCCGGCCAGCGCCGCAGCCGTGTGCGGGGCGCCGGTCAGCGGGTTGTCAGCCCGGTCGTACTCCCCCGCCGCCACCTTCTCGATCTCCTGCCGGATCCCGACCATTGCGTCGACGAACCGGTCCAGCTCGGCGAGATCCTCCGACTCGGTCGGCTCGACCATCAGCGTCCCGGCGACCGGGAACGACATGGTCGGGGCGTGGAAGCCGTAGTCGATCAACCGTTTGGCGACGTCCTCGACGGTGATCCCGGTCTGGGCGGTGAGCGGCCGCAGATCGATGATGCACTCGTGGGCGACGAGCCCGCCGCGCCCGGTGTAGAGGACCGGGTAGTGCGGCGCGAGCCGCCGGGCGAGGTAGTTGGCGGCGAGTACGGCGACCTGCGAGGCCTGCCGGAGCCCGTCCGGGCCCATCAGCCGGAGATAGGCCCAGGAGATCGGGAGCACCCCAGCTGACCCGTACGGCGCCGCGGACACCGGCCCGGGACCGGTCGGCGGCCCGGCTGAGGGGTCCAGCGGGTGGTTGGGCAGGTGGTCGGCGAGATGCGCCCGGACGCCGATCGGGCCGACGCCGGGTCCGCCGCCCCCGTGCGGGATGCAGAAGGTCTTGTGCAGGTTGAGGTGCGAGACGTCGGCGCCGAAGTCACCCGGCCGGGCCAGGCCGACCAGGGCGTTGAGGTTGGCGCCGTCGACGTAGACCTGCCCGCCGGCATCGTGCACGAGCGCGCACACCTGCGCGACCGAGGTCTCGAAGACCCCGTGCGTCGACGGATAGGTGAGCATGATCGCGGCGAGCCGCTCGCCGTGGGTGGCGAGCTTCGCGCGCAGGTCGTCGAGGTCGATGTTGCCCGCGCCGTCGCAGGCGACCACGACGACCGAGAGGCCGGCCATGACCGCGCTGGCCGCGTTGGTGCCGTGCGCGGAGGAGGGGATCAGGCATACGTCGCGCGCGGTCTGTCCCTGCGCTTCGTGGTAGCCGCGGATCGCGAGCAGTCCGGCCAGCTCGCCCTGGCTGCCGGCGTTGGGCTGCAGGGACACCGCGGCGTATCCGGTGATCTCGACCAGCCACTGCTGCAGATCGGCCAGCAGCCGGGCATAGCCGCGCGACTGGTCGGCCGGCGCGAACGGGTGGATCCGGGCGAACTCCGGCCAGGTGACCGGCTCCATCTCGGTGGTGGCGTTGAGCTTCATGGTGCAGGAGCCGAGCGGGATCATCGACCGGTCGAGGGCGATGTCGCGGTCGGACAACCGGCGGAGGTAGCGCAGCATCGCTGTCTCGGAACGGTGCTGGTGGAAGACCGGGTGGGCCAGGTAGGGGCTCGACCGGCGCAGCGGCTCGGGCAGCGCGTCGGGGGTCGTCTCGTCGAGCGCGTCGAGCTCCGGCTCGGGGACGCCGAACGCCGACCAGACGGCCGCCAGCGCCGCCCGGTTGGTGACCTCGTCGCAGGTGATCCCGACCCGGTCGTCATCGACGAGGCGCAGATTGACGCCGCGCTCGACCGCCGCGGCGACGACCTCGCCCGCGCGCCCCGGGACGAGCGCGGTCAGGGTGTCGAAGTAGGTCTCGTGCGTCAGGTCGACCCCGCCGGCGCGGAGCCCCGCACCGAGCAGCGCGGCGTAGCGGTGCACCCGGCGGGCGATCGCGGCGAGACCCTCGGGGCCGTGGTAGACGGCGTACATGCCGGCCATCACGGCGAGCAGCACCTGGGCGGTGCAGATGTTGCTGGTGGCCTTCTCACGGCGAATGTGCTGTTCCCGCGTCTGCAGCGCCAGCCGGTAGGCCGGGGCACCCGCGGAGTCCTTCGACACGCCTACCAGCCGGCCGGGCAACGACCGGGTGAGGCCCTGCCGGACGGCGATGTATCCGGCATGCGGGCCGCCGAATCCGAGCGGAACACCGAACCGCTGGGCCGAGCCGACGGCGACGTCGGCGCCGATCTCCCCCGGCGGCCGGAGCAGGGTCAGCGCGAGCAGGTCGGCGGCCACCGCGACGACCGCGCCGCGTTCCTGTGCGGCCGCGACGACAGCGGCGTGGTCGCGGACGGCCCCGGTCGCCGCCGGGTACTGCAGCAGCGCGCCGAAGAACTCGCCGTCGGGCAACCCGTCCGACAGGTCGGTCACGACCACCTCGAGACCCAGCGGCCGGGCCCGCGTCGCGAGCACCGCGATCGTCTGCGGCAGCACCTCGGCGTCGACCAGGAACCGATCGGCCGCGACCTTCGACGTACGCCGGGCGAGGGTCATCGCCTCCGCGGCCGCGGTCGCCTCGTCGAGCAGGGACGCGCCGGCGACCGGGAGCCCGGTGAGGTCCTCGATGACGGTCTGGAAGGTCAGCAGCGCCTCGAGCCGGCCCTGGCTGATCTCCGGCTGGTACGGCGTGTAGGCGGTGTACCAGCCGGGGTTCTCCAGCACGTTGCGGCGGATCACGCCGGGCGTGACGGTGTCGTGGTAGCCGAGGCCGATCATCGACGTCTGGACGCTGTTGGCGGCGGCGAGGCCGCGCAACTCCGCGATGATCTCGGGCTCGGTGCCGGCCGCGGGCAGGCTGAGCGGATCGGCGGAGCGGATGGCCTCCGGAAGCGCCGCGTCGGCAAGATCGTCGAGTGAGCCGTAGCCGATGACGGCCAGCATCTTGGCCTGCTCGTCGGCATCCGGGCCGATGTGCCGGCGGGTGAACGGGATACCGCGTTCCAGGTCGACCAGACGATCGGGCATCGGGGCCTCCAACGGGACGGACGGGGGCGACGGGCGGCGGCGGGCCACCCGCGTCCTCCCCCTCTGTCATCGAGGCCTGAGAGCTTCGCCGCACCGGCCGGGACCGGTGGACTTGCACCGTCGGCGGGGACCGGTGGTCCGGTCCCGCTTTCCAGAGTCGCCTCGCCTGCGCGGTCCGTTGGCCTGAGAGGTTCCGGGGAGGGTTGCTCCTTCGGCGTCCCATGCTGGCGGCGTGGGAACTCTCCCGCGTGGGGTCGGTGGCGTCCTCGACGGTACCAGCGTGGCGCCGATTCGGACCGGCGGCGGGGCGAGTGGGTCAGCCGGTGCGGCGCGACCGGCGCCGCTCGGACAGCTCGTCGGGGACCCCGCGCTCGACCACGGCGCCGTCGAGGCGTTCGCCGGGGAGCTCGGCCAGCGATCCGGTCAGCTCACGCAGGGCGCCGCTGACCGCGATCCCGAACACACCCTGGCCGCCCTGGAGCAGGTCGACGACCTCCTCGGGCGAGGTGCACTCGTAGACGGTGGTGCCGTCGGAGAGCAGGGTCAGCTCGGCGAGGTCGTCGGCCCCGCGGCGGCGCAGGTGCTCCACCGCGGTGCGGATGTTGGCCAGGGAGACCCCGGTGTCCAGCAGCCGTTTGACGACCTTGAGCACGACGATGTCGGTGAACGAGTACAGCCGTTGGGTGCCGGAGCCGGACGCCGTCCGGATCGACGGTGCGACCAGCCCGGTGCGGGCCCAGTAGTCGAGTTGGCGGTAGGTGATCCCGGTCGCGGAGCAGGCCGCCGGGCCCCGGTAGCCGATCATCTCGTCGGGCACCGGTTCGGTGCCGTCGTCGAACAGCGACCCCTGGGTGGGGCGGGAGACGGGAAGCTCAACCTCGGACGGCTCGGGGGGCTGCGGGCCGGATCGGCCGTCTCCCGGGTGGTCGCGTCCGCTCACGACAGCCTCCCGGGTGCGCTCGATGAGGACTCTCATCGCCCGGCAGCAGACCGAATCAGCCGGCCCGAGTCACACGGTGAGGATTTGGACGGTAGGCGCCCGCGAGGCCGCGGTCAACGGGCGCCGAGGGCGTGTCGTAACCTTCGACCTCGACTGGAGACTCAGGCTTACGCCTGGCTCGGCCCGGGGCGAGCGTGGCCGGTCTACTGCCCGGCGAAGTCGTCCGGCGAGATGGTGTCGAGGAACTCGCGGAACTTCTCCACCTCGTCCTCCTGCTCGTCCGGGATGAGGATCCCGGCCTCCTCGAGGACGGCGTCCTCGCCGTAGATCGTCGCGCCGGACCGCAGGGCGAGCGCGATGGCGTCCGACGGGCGGGCACTGACCCGGGCGCCACTGGCGAAGACCAGGTCGGCGAAGAAGATCTGGTCCCGCATCTCGGTGATGTGCACCGACTCGAGCTGACCGCCGAGGGCCGCGACCACGTCGCGGAGAAGGTCGTGCGTCATGGGCCGGGCGGGCTTCACACCCTGCTGCTCGAAGGCGATCGCCGAGGCCTCGACGGCGCCGATCCAGATCGGGAGATAGCGCTCTCCGTTGGCCTCTTTGAGGAGCACTATGGGCTGGTTGACCGGGAGCTCAACTCGCACACCCACGACCTGCATCTCGTTCATACTGCACTTGCCTCCCTGACCGTGGACGCCGGGACACTACTTTGAACTTACACGTCCGGCGTCTGCGCCCGCGCGGCCAGCACTGCTCGCGAGGCCAACGTTCGCATACCTGATCCCGCTATACCCCAGGGCCTGCGGGCTAACCGCCGAGCACCGAACGCAACCCCGCTTTCACCAGAGCGGCGTGCAGCCGGACGGACAGCGCGGCGAGCTCCTGGACGGCCTCCTCGGCCCGCCCCCGCGCCTCCGGACTGCGTTGCCGGACCAGGGGGGTGACCACCTGCTGGACGAGTCCGACCTCGCGGTCGGCCGCCGTCCGGAAGGCCCGCAGGTGCCTCGGCTCGATGCCGTACCGGGACAGCTCGCCGACCGCCTGGGCGACCGTGAGCGACGTGTCGTCGTAGTGGCCGCCACGGGAGGTCACCATCCCGAACTGCTCGAGCTGGGTCAGCGCCTCGTCGGTCAGGCCGGTCGCGGCGAGCACCTCGGCCCGGGACAGCCGGATGGGCGAGCGGCTCGGCTCGAAGTCCTCGGCGTCGGGCAGCCCCTCGGCCGCGACCAGTGCCCGCGGCACCCGCGGCGCCCCGCCGGGGGCGTCGGGCGGCTCGAGCCCCCGGTCGAGGGCGTCGAGGTGCTCCTTGATCACCCGTAACGGCAGGTACCGGTCCCGCTGCGCCGCCAGCACGTAGCTGAGCCGGCTCATGTCCTCCCGGGAGAACTTGCGATAGCCGGACGGGGTCCGGTGCGGGCTGACCAGTCCTTCGGACTCCAGGAACCTGATCTTGGAGATGGTGACGTCGGGGAAGTCCGGGCGGAGTTGGGAGAGCACCTCGCCGATGCTCATGAATGCCCGGGCGGACCCGGCCGAGGTCACCCGGCCGCCTGTGACACGTCCTCGCTCCCCGCTTGGGAGCCGGTGAGGAACACCAGCCGGAATTTGCCGATCTGCACCTCGTCGCCGCCGGTGAGTCCGACGCCCTCGATCCGCTCGCGGTTGACGTAGGTGCCGTTGAGGCTGCCGACGTCGAACACCGAGAAGTCGGCACCGCTGCGCCGGAACTCCGCGTGCCGCCGGGAGACCGTCACGTCGTCGAGGAAGATGTCGCTGTCGGGATGGCGTCCGGCCGTGGTCGTGTCCTGGTCGAGCAGGAACCGGCTGCCGGCGTTGGGGCCGCGCTTGACGACGAGCAGCGCGGAACCGGCCGGGAGCGCGTCGACCGATCCCAGTTGGCCGGGCTCGGATGCTTCGGTCGCCTCGGCGACGTCGTCGAACGCGCTGCTCGGGATGATCGACGTCGTCTCCGCCGCCGACGTCTCACCGGAGCGCGGCAGGCGCGCGCCACACTGCGAGCAGAACCGACTTTCGTCGGCATTCTGCTGGCCGCATCGGGTACAAAACACGATCAGACTCGCCTCCCCCTGTCGGCCACCGGGCGTGCGAAGCGTAGCCAGGCGGTCGTTACAAGGTCAACTGAAGGTCGACGGTTGGCGTCGTGTCGTTTCCGACTGTCGACCCTCACCCGTCACTGCGGGTCGAGGGTCTTCTGGTACGCCTCGGCATCGAGCATGTCCTCCAACGCCGATGTGTCGGTGACGGTGATCTCCACCAGCCAGCCGTCGCCGTACGGATCGGAGTTGATCAGTTCGGGGTGCTCGTCGAGGGCGTCGTTGCGCGCGGCGACGGTGCCGGAGGCCGGTGCGTAGACGTCGGAGACGCTCTTCGTCGACTCGACCTCGCCCATCGGCTGGCCCTTCTCGAGGTCGGTGTCGACCGCGGGCAGCGAGACGAAGACGACGTCCCCGAGCGCGTTCTGCGCGAAGTCGGTGACGCCCACCCGGATCGTCCGGCCGTCCGGACCGACCTTCGCCCACTCGTGCTCGGCGGTGTACTTCAGCTCCGTAGGGGTACTCACGCAGGTCCTCTCGGGGTGTTGGTCAATGCCCGCCGGTCGGTGCAGCGTAATGAAGCCGCGAAATGGGTCGCAAGGCGGAGACGACGACGTGGTCACGCTGGATCGAACTCACCAGTCCGCCCTGCTGGTGCACGGTGTCCGCGACACCTCCGGGGATGTTCATCGCCGCCGCGAGGGTGGACGGGTCGCCGATCGCCACGACGTTGTACGGCGCGGTCAGGCTCTTTCCGTCCAGCGACACTCCCCCGGCCGAACCGGTCCAGGCGCTGGACAACCCGATCCGTACGTCGTTGACCTCGATGGTCTCGGCACCGGCCGCGCGAAGTTCCTGTACGGCGTCGAGCAGGGTGTCGGGGTCGACCCGGGACCGCGGGTCGGTGATGGTCAGGTCGAGTCCGGGACCTTGCGCGGGCAGGGTGCCGGCCAGGATGGCGAGCGACGACGCCCGCGACCTGGCTTCGGTGAGCGCCGCGGCGGCCCGGTCGCCGCCCGACGCCAGCCGGCTCCTCGTTGCCTGCAGCGCCGCGACCTGACCGCGCAGCCGCTGCTCGCGGCTGGAGACGTCGTCGAGGATCCGGACCAGGTCGGACTGCCGCGCGGTCGCCAGCCCGCCGGTCGCGGTCTGGGAGTGCACCTGGACGGCGAGGCCGAACCCGAGCAGGCCGCAGAGCAGCCCGATCAGAAGACCGGCCGGCGAGGTGCCGAAGCGCGCGGCGGTCCGGAGCTTCTCGCGCACCTGTTCGGCGCGCCCGGCGTCGGTCATGCCCGGAACACGTGCCGGCGGATCGCGGCCACGTTGCCGAAGATGCGGATCCCGAAGACGACGACCACTCCGGTGGAAAGCTGCGCCCCGACGCCGAGCTTGTCGCCGAGGAAGACGATCAGGGCGGCGACGAGGGCGTTGGAGACGAAGGACACGACGAAGACCTTCGCGTCGAAGATGCCGTCGAGGTGGGCACGGACGCCGCCGAACACCGCGTCCAGGGCGGCGACCACGGCGATGGGCAGATAGGGCTGCAGCCACAACGGCACGGTGGGTCCGAGGACGATGCCGAGGACGATGCCGACGGCGAGCGCGAGGGCCGGGATCATCAGTGGCCTCCCCGTTTGGTGGGCGCCGGTGTGGTGGGCGTCCGTGTGGCCGGTACCGGTCGGGCGTAGTGCAGGCCGGCGTCGGCGGCCGCAGGGAGCGACAGGTGACCCGCGGTCCGGGTGGCGAACTGCAGGCCGTAAAGGCCGACGTAGCTACGGAACTGACTGGCCGTCGGGGATCCGGCGAACCTCGCGCCGAGCCCGCCCGGCTCGCCGATCGCCTGGATCGTGTAGGGACTCGACACCGGGAAGAGGTCGACGAGGATGGCGCCACCGGCCGCGCGAATGGTGCTGGTGGGGGCGAGCCGCTGCCCGTTGATCGCGACGGCCTCCGCGCCGGACGCCCAGAGCGCATTGACGATGCTCTGCAGATCGCGGTCCTGTACGAGCCCGGTGTCGTTCGGCGGCTCGGTGGTCTGCTGTCCGGTCACCGGGTCGGTGCGCTTGATCGGTGCGGCGTCGGCAAGGGTGACCGCGATGCCCGGGCCGTGGACCGGCACGAGTGCGGCCGCGGCCTCCAGACGGGTCAACGTGCCCGCGGCGGCCCGGCCCGAGCTGGTCTCGGCGAGTCCGGCGCTGCGGTCCCGGCCGACCGCGGCGGTCAAGGCCGCGACCTTGCGCTGCAGCTGGTCCCCGGTGCGGGTGGCCCGGTCGACGTCGCCGATCAGCGCCTGCCGGTCCCGAGCCGACTCCGGTGCCTGGCGGGCGGTCTGCCGGTAGGCCACCGCAAGAAGCAGCCCGGCCAGGACCAACCCGATCACCAGCCAGGTCCGGGCGCGGCCCCGTGCAGGTGCGGGCGCACCGGCGGCGGCACGTCTCTTCGCGGCCTCGGCGTACCCGGGATCGAGGGTGTCGTTCATCAACCCGTCGAGCAGCGAGCGCGTCGGTCCGGTGCCGGATCCGGTGGCCGGCGTCTGCGTCTTCGTCACACGGTCTCCGGCGCGGGTGGTGCCCCCCGGCGGTCGGCCCCTACCAGTGTGATGACCTGCCACACGTAGAGCGCGCCCGCCCACAGGTAGAGCGCCGTACCCCAGATCGTGAACGCCCACGCGATCGGCTGGATCACCTGGGCGGCCGTGCCTCCGACGATCTCGGCGAGCAGCAGGAACGGGAAGGCGTAGAGCAGGTTGAAGGTCGCCGCCTTGCCCAGGTAGTGCACCTGCAGCGGGCCGTAGCCGTGGCGGCGCAGCACCGGCAGGCACAGGCCGAGAATCAGGTCGCGGCCGACCAGGATCGCCACGAGCCACCACGGGATCAGCCCTCGCACCGCGAACGCCACCAGCGTCGCCAGGACGTAGAGCCGGTCGGCGGCCGGATCGAGGAGTACGCCGAGCTGGCTGGTCTGGCCGAGAGCGCGGGCGATCTTGCCGTCGAGGTAGTCGGAGATGCCGGAGAGTGCCAGCACCACCAGAGCGGCGATGTCGGCGTGCGGGCCGAGCAGCAGCCAGAGGAACAGCGGCACCCCGAGCAACCGCGCGATGGACAGCGCGTTGGGAATGGTCCAGACCCGGTCGATGGGCGGGTCGGCGGCCGCCAGCCGCGACTCCGGTGTCACCCGACCTCCTCGCGTCCCCGACCGCACCTGCCGGTCGAGTGCGTCGCCACAGTGCGGTCAGTCTACGACCGGCCGTGTTCGGCCCCGAGCCGCCAAGTCTCGCCCCTGACCAAAACGCACTAGGAGTGCGTTTTGGGCACGCCGTACGGCGTGTCGCGGACCAAAACGCACTAGGAGTGCGTTTTGGGCACGCTGGTCACGTCGGGTCCGCGGGGGTGTCGTAGCGTCTGCTCCCGACGAATCCGGCCAGGAAGGGTGCACTGATGCGGGGTCGGCTCCCAACCGGTCGGGCCGTCACGGTCCAGGTCGCCGACGGGATCGTCACCGGGATCGACGACGCGCCGGACGAGGCCGACCTGCCGTGGCTGTTGCCCGGACTGCTCGACCTGCAGGTCAACGGGTACGGCGGCCTGGACGTCAACGCCGACCCGCCCGGATCCGCGGTCGTGCACGACCTGACCCGGGCGTTGTGGCGGCACGGGATCACCGGCTGGTGCCCGACGATCATCACCGCCGGCCGCGCCGACATGCTCGCCCGGATCAGCGCCGTCGCCGACGCCGTGGCCCGCGACGAGACGACCCGGCACGGCGTCGTCGGGATTCACGTCGAAGGCCCGCACCTGTCGCCGCAGGACGGCGCACGCGGCGTGCACGAGGCGCGCCATGTCCGGCCGCCTGACGTCGCCGAACTCGAGACCTGGGTCGATGCCGCAGCCGGCCTGCTCGCCATCGTCACTCTCTCCCCCGAGTGGGACGGCGCGGAGGACTACGTGCGCGCCTGCCGGGCGCGGGGTGTCGTCGCCGCCATCGGCCACACCGCCGCGAGCCCCGAACAGATCCACCGGTGCGTGGACGCCGGGGCGACCTTGTCGACCCACCTCGGCAACGGGGCGCCGGCCACCATCCCGCGCCACCCCAATGCCATCTGGGCCCAGCTCGCCGCCGATCCGCTGTCCGCCAGCTTCATCGCGGACGGCCATCACCTGCCCGCCGACACGATGACCGCGATGATCCGAGCCAAGACCGTGCCGCGCAGTGTGCTGATCAGCGACAGCACGGCCCTGGCCGGGCGACCGCCCGGCGACTACGACACGCCGGTCGGCGGGCGCGTCACTCTCTCCGCCGACGGCCGGCTCGCCCCGGTCGGCAGCCCCTACCTGGCCGGATCGGCGATCACGCTCGCCGACGCGGTGGGCCGGGTGGTCGACCTCGCCCGGGTGTCGCTGGCCGACGCCGTACGGATGGCGACGGCAAACCCGGCCGGCGTCCTCGGCGGGCGGGGCCGTGGCCGTGGCCGGGTGGAGCCCGGGGCTCCCGCCGATCTGTTCACCTGCGACTGGTCACCGGGCGATCGAGGGCTGCGGGTGCGGGAGGTCGTCGTGGCGGGTCGGACCGTGTGAGCAGGCCGCCTACCGATCGCGCGCGATGCCTCAGACGGCCGCGGTCGCGGCGATCCGGCTGAGCCGGGCGAGCGTTTCGGTCATGCCGTTGTGCAGATCACGACGGCGGTCCTTGCGCCCGTACAGACCGCCGATGATGAACCAGCCGACGATGGTCAGCGGCTTGGTGACGGTGTAGGACTCGGTGACGCGGGTGCCGGTGCCCTCGGGGATGAAGCGGTAGCGCCATTCGACGGTGCCGGCGAACGGCTCCGTGCGGGCCCAGGCGATCTCGCGGTCGGGCACGACGGTGACGATGACCGGCTTGTTGCCCCAGGCGGGTCCGTGGCCGGCCTTGTTCTTGGCGTGGAAGCGGGCTCCGACGACGGGCTCGGTGGCGCCGCCGAGCCATGTGCAGCTGAGAATCTCGTCCGACAGCTCGGGCGTGCGGGTGATGTCGGCGATGATGGCGTAGAGCGCCTCGGGCGTGGCGTCGACGTAGCGGTCGACCGTGTCGGTGGTGAGTTCCTGTCTCATGACTTCGCCTTTCGGGACCGGGGTGCGTAGTGCTGCACGAACATCTGGAAGGTGGTCTCGCTTAGTGAGGTGAACGCGCCCTTGTCGAAGGGTGCGTCGGGTTCGTTCGCCGCCTGCTGCGAATAGATGCCGGCGATCAGGATGCTCAACAGACGGAGCGCCTCGTCGGAATCGGCGGCCTTCGCCAGCTCGCGGCGGCGGACCGCCGCCGCGAGCTCGGCGCGTACGAGCCGCCGGATCGCGACGCTGGGCTCGTAGGACGACGGGCTGGGTTCGAAACCGGTCAGCGGGCGCCAGTACATGAGCGACGCCAGGCCGCGTTCCTCGAAACTCGCTCGCATCATTGCGCGACAGGCCGTCAGGAGCCGCTCGAGCCCCGGCTCCAGCCCCTCGACAGCCTCTTCTATCGCCATCAGGGACAGGCGGTATCCCTGGGCGAACAACGCATCGTAGATCGCGTTCAGCGACGGAAAGTACTTGTACAAAGACGGAGCACGCATGCCGAGCCGGCGGGCGATCTCCGACATGCTGACCGCCCCGGCACCTTGCTCGTCAAGCAGCTCCTTCGCGTGCATGAGCGCCTCGTCGATGACCACCTGTCGCCGGACGCTGGTCCGCGACTCCACTTGGCTATAGGCCGTAGGCATAGCTATATGGTGTAGCCGACCAGGTGTCGTGTCAAGTGCGGCGAGCACCGTCCTCCGAACGGTGGCCGGCTCAGCGGGGAATCTGCACCGATACGAGCAGAGCCCGGTGGTCCGATCCGGCGATCGACAACGTCTCCGCGCTCGTCGCGACGGCGTGCCTGGTCAGCACGTGGTCGATCGCGATCAGCGGCGGGTACCAGGTGTGCGCCGGGTAGGTCCGCGTGACGCCCGCACCCGCCTGCTCGGCGCCGTCGGCGTAACCGTGGACGAGCAGCGCCCGGAACTGCGCGATATCCGGCGTGGCGTTGAAGTCCCCGCCGACGACGACGGGTCCGTCCGGTGACAGGTCGCGTAATACTCCGGGCAGGCGCCGTATGTCGCGCTGCCAGAGCGTGCTGCTCGGCACGGGGCCGGCCATGTGGAGCGTGACCACAGCCACCGGCACCGCCACCCGCGGAACGGCGAGCTTCGCGGTGATAAAGGCAAATGTGAAGTCCGTCCGCCGGCCGATCGAGGTGAGCGGATAACGACTCCACATCCCCGTACCGATGGCGCTCGGATCGGCGTGGGCAGCGTGGTAGGGCAGCACGTCGTCCAGCCCGGCCTGTTCAAGACGGGTCTGCTCCGGCCCGGTCAGTTCCTGCAGCGTCAGCAGGTCGACCCGATGGTCGCGCACGGCGCGGACGACGGCCGCGGGGCTCGCCTGCCCGAGTCGCAGGTTGCAGGTCATCGTGACCAGCCGGGTCGAGTCGGCCGGGGGGCGCGCGGAGACGAACAATCGGCTCTGCGTGCTCGCACAAGCGACCACGACGACGAGGGCGAGCACCAACACGAGCCACTGCCGTGCCACCACGAACAGCACGGCGGCCGCCGGCGCGGCGAGCATGAGATATGGCGAGAACGCCGATACCCCCAGCGCCCAGGAACGTCCCGGCGGGCGAAAATGCGCGATCAGAGCGACGACGGCGACAAGAAGCAGGACACCGCCGGCGATGCTCAGCACGAGATGCGGTCCGCGCCGCGGGCGGGTAAGCGACGAGGCATCGTCTCTCCGTGCGCACGTAGGTGTCATGTCGGCGAGCCGGTGCCCGGAGGAAAGTGGGTTCTGTGATCGTAGACCGCGGTCACCCAGGTGCCGAAGAAGGTACGGTGGAAGCGGTCGGTGATCAAAGGAAGTTCGTGAAGTTTCGCAGCCGTTGGACGCTCATCGTCGTCGCAGCCGCTGCGGTGGTAGCCACGGGCATCGGCCTGGTAAACGCGGCGAATGCGTCGTACCCCCTCGCGCGAAACTATGCGTTCACCGGACTGAGTTCGGACTGGGCCGTCTACGACACGACCCACTCGAAGGCCCCGTCCGCCCGGGTGCCGTCTCTCGTGACCGTGTCGGGCGGTGCCTTGCACGTCGCCACGGTCGGCGCCAAAGGTAGTGGGCTGTGCCTTTGCCGCAACACGGGCAAGCCGACGAAGCCGTACGGGCGCTGGGACATCCGGGCGCGGGCTTCGAAGAACGCCGACCACGGCTTCGCGATGCTGCTCTGGCCGAACGCCGAGAACTGGCCGGTCGGAGGGGAGATCGACCTGGCCGAGTACCCCGACGCCGCGCGATCGAGGGTGCAGGCCACCGTCCACTATGGCGCGAAAAACCGTGAGTACGTCGGATTCCTGTCGGGGTCGTTCACGACATGGCACACATACTCCGTGGTCTGGACGTCGACGTCGATCACCTATTCGGTCGACGGCCGACGCTTCCTGACGGTGCACGATCGCGCGGCGATTCCCAAGGGAGCCATGCACCTCGTGCTGCAGGCGGGCGCCAACAGCGGCATCCGGGCGGCTGCCGACACCAGGGCGACTCTCGACGTCGACTGGGTGAAGGTCTACCGATAGCCCGACCGGGGTCAGATCTGGGCACGTGCGGCTCCGGCCAATTGGACGACCGCGAGTGCCACCAGACCACCGGTGAGCACCACTCGGGCGACCAGCCACGGGCCGGCGGACGCTGTGGCCACGACGCCCGCACCGGCGACGAGCGTCGCGCACAACCCGACGAACGACGACCGTCGGCTCGGCAGCGGTAGTGCGCGGTCCCGTGCGACGTACCGGCGAGCCACCATCGCCTGCACGGTGAATGCGGCCAATGTAGCCAGGGCAGCCCCGTCGACGTGGACGAGCGGGATGAGGACGATGTTGAGTACGACGTTGATGACGGCGGCGATACCGGTACACAGGGCCACCGGGACCGTGCGGCGCAGAGCGAGCAGTGCGCGCGTGGACGCCGCGCAGTCGGCGACCGGGAACGCCGCGATCGCCACCAGGAACACCACCGTCACCAGTGACGAGGGTCGATATGACGCCGGTGCGAGGATGTCGAGCACGACCGGCGAAGCCATGACGAGCGCGGCGACGGCCGGCGCGAGGATGCCCAGCAGGCGGTCGCGGGACACCGCGAGGATGCGCCACTGTTCGCGGCGATCGCGGATCTCGAGGATCCGCGGCAACCAGGCCTGGTTGAGGAACGTGAGTAGCAGGATCGGGACCGAGCCCACGACGTAGGCGATCTGATAGCGCCCCACCGACGCGGCGCCGTCAAGGCGTTGCAGCAGCACCCGGTCGCCGCTGTTGAGCAGGAAGAGGGCGAGCGCACTGGCGGTCATCGAGGAACCGACCCGCAACACCCGGGAACTCCACGCCCGATCGAAAGTCCCCCGCAGGCGCGGACGGATCAGGATGAGCCCGATCGCGAGCGCGGCATACTGGGCCACCACTCCGGCCCAGCCGTAGGCCGTCGACGTGCGCGCTCCCGCTCCGATCACGACGACGCCGCCGAGCTGTCCGCCGATCGACGTCAGCAGGTTCATCGCCACGAAGGCGCCGAGCCGATCCTCGGCCCGGAGCAGCGCCATCATGATCAGGTTGACCGCGCCCGGACCGGACCAGAGGACGGCGAGGACGACGATGCCGCGGAAGTGCGGGAACCCGGCGGCGCCGCTCCACGCCCTCCCCGTGAGCAGGAGCACCGCGGTCAGTGCGACCGCGATCGCGGCGCCGAGCCACACGATTCGCGCCGCCCCTGCACGGTGGCTGGAACCGTCGCTGTGCTCGATGATCAGGGCCTGGTCGAGGCCGAACACCATGAGCACCGAGAACACCTGGTACAGCGCGATCGAGGTCGCGAGATGACCGAAGTCGGACGACCCGAGCAGGTGTGCCAGCACGGGTGAGACGGCCGATGAAACGACGAGTTGCAGCGACCACACCAGGACGTAGATCATGCCGCGCCCGAACAGGCCGTTGGCGGTGGGCGTCGATCGGCGGTGCCTCGGGCCGCGCGGAGTCACCGCATGCCGCGGCGATGCGGTCCGGCGTGGTGGGGTGAG
The DNA here is from genome assembly GCA_036497565.1 of Mycobacteriales bacterium. Taxonomy (NCBI): domain Bacteria; kingdom Bacillati; phylum Actinomycetota; class Actinomycetes; order Mycobacteriales; species Mycobacteriales bacterium. Next base: position 30,494 of record DASXJE010000177.1, on the reverse strand, counting down.
AACGTCAGACGGCACGGAGTTCACCGTCGATGAAGTCCAGCAGCGGACTGCTGGGCGAACTGGCGAACTTGCGGGCGAACAGCGCCGGTGGCCGCATTCCACGCGCGGCGCGCGTCACGTCGTCGCGGTGCTGATCGGTGAGCCATTCCGGGCTCCGCTGACGTAGCTTGCCCCAGTCCGTGAACCAGAGGTTTTCGGCGACGACGTCGTCCGCGCCGGGAACCGATCGCAGCGCCGTGGCCAGCAGGCTGTGGACATAGGTCTCATCGGGATTCCAGGTCCGCCGCCAGAAGCGGGCGAGGTCTGGTCGACGCGCGTCGAGGTCGAGAATCAGCTCGGCGTGCGCACGGCTCAGGATCTTGTTGACGCTGCCACCGGCCGGGACGACGCCGGGCGGGATCCGGCGGCGCACGGGCAGCCGGACCATGTGCCTGCGCACGACCCAATGCGGATAGCGCAGCCGGTCCAGCCCGCCGTGGCCACTCCATGCGGCCCGGGGCAGGCGTTGCATCGGTGTGACCGAGCGGCCGGCGAGGTCACCGAGCGCACGTTCGATGACGCCGTTGCTCTGCAGCGGATAGTCGCTGCCCTGCAGGATCACGACGTGGTCGCAGTCGGTCTTCTGCAGGGCCACCCGGAGTCCGTCGAGCTCGGCCGTCACGGCGCCCCAACTCCCCCACGGGGTCGGTCGCCGACGGACCGGGATGACCGTGTCCTGACCCGCCACCATCCCCTCGTACACCGCGTCGTCGGTACGGCCGTCACAGTGGAGCACGACCGGCGCCGGATGTACGGCGGCGACCAGCCGCCGCACGTGCCCGGCGTCGGCGTGGGCCAGGATCAGGTACGTCACGATCCCGCTCATCGGCCGCCCGCTCGATGTTTGGCGGCCCGGAAGGCCGGCACGTCGAGTCGGTACAGCGTCGCCGACGCGCTGCGGTACTCCGGCTTCCAATAGGTGCTGGTCTGCATTGCCCGGCGCATCGCGAGGAAATCCTGGTACCGCTGGATTCCGTACAGGTCGTCGTATGCGCCGGTGGACGTCGTCACGAGGGCGTAGTAAGCCGACGGTTTGCCGGCCCTGGTCATCGCCCGCGTCATTGAGTACACATCGTTCGCGCCGTTGTAGTGGACCGACTTCGGCAGCACATGCAGGGTGTCCCGCGCCACGTAGAGGTCGCGCGGTGACCGCGCCGTCAGCCGCCCGGGCACGGCGTTCCCCGAGCCGGTGATCAGCACCACCGACTTCGCCGGCGCGTCCAGCTCGAACTTCTGCACGGCGTCCACGGTGCCGGGCCGGATCACGCGATACCAGTCCATCCCGTACGTGCCCACACAGAACACCGCGACGCCGACGAGAAGTGCGGCGCCGAAGGCCGGCAGGCGGCCGCGTAGCTCCCACCGGCCGCTCACCAGAAGCGTGACGATCCAGGGCAGGCTGAACAAGGCTGCCCGGAACAGCGCCTCGTTGCCGTAGTTGTTGCCGGCGAAGAGCAGGGCGGGGCTGGCGGCGCAGGCCAGCAGCGCCCACCGAAGTCGGCCGCGGTAGCGCAGCGCGATGAATGTGGCGGCCGCGCCGATCACGAGGAACAGCGTCATCGGCGAGTAGATGGCGAAGTCGGTCAGCCCCCGGTATCCGAGCTCGCCGCCGTGACTCGGTGGCGCCGCGTTGGAGGTGGCCTTACCCAACGCTCCGAGGTTGACGAACTGGCGCAGAATGCTGAAGTTCGCCAGTGCCCAGCCGATGGCGGGGACGCCGACGAGCAGCAGCACGTACCACGGCTTGATCAGGCGGAAGACGATCAGCACGAAGAGCGCCGGCAGGATCAGGTACGGCGTGAGCTGATGGGTGACGGTGATCGCGAACGCCACGACCGTCAGGCCGGTCAGCCTGAGCGCCTTCCCGCGGCCGGTGGCCGAGGACATCGTGGGGATGGCGAGAAGCAGGACGACCAGAGCCAGGACGAAGCAGGTCGATTGCGGTGAGAAGTAGGCGTTGCCGAGAACGTTGGCGACCGCGAAGATCGCCGCCCCGACCCAGAGCCGATACCCGGAGACCGGTCCGGTCCGGGTGGCCACCAGGATCCGTTCGGCGAGCGCGCGTACCCCGAGCGCAGCCACGGGATTGACCAGCACCGGCCACCACCGCGACCACGACAGAGGGTTCGTCACGTCGCCGACGTCCCAGATCGTCGCCGAGCCGGCGAAGAGCGCCGGCCAGCGGTGGTAGATACCCTGCGCCGGGTCGACCCCACCGATCTGTCGGATGACCTGGGCGACTCCGACGTGCCGGGCGGCCGACGTGACGGTCGGGTAGTCGTAGAGCAAGGCGGGTGTCAGGGCGAGCACGGTCACCAGTACGACGACGGCGAATCCGGCCATCCAGCGGGCTCCCGCAGCACCGGCGGCGGCGACCCCGACGACCACGAGCGCCAGTCCGGCGTACCACAGCGGCCCGACGCGGGTGAACGGCCCGGCGAAACCGGCGTAGGAGCCGTGGTGCGCCAGGCAGCTGGTCACGACCAGGACGAGTCCGAGCACGCTGGCCACGAGGGCCGGTGCGGCACGGCGAACCCGCTCCGCCGCCTCGGAGAGACTCCGTCGCTCGCCCGTGCCGAGGCCGCGCGTGCGCACCAGTGCCGTCCCGTGCAGAACGGCCGCCGCGGCGGCGAGAACCACGAAGACGCCGGCCGGATGCCAGAAGTGCGCCTCGGCGATCGCAAAGCCGCTCAGCAACGTGATGGTCAGGCTTGTCGTCACCGAGAACAACAGGTAGTTCGGCCCGGACACCTGCCGGACTACCGACGTCGCCGCCGACCCGATCCCGAAGAGGAAGAAGATCGACGCGCCGAGCGCCTGGACGGTGCTGACACCGGACGCGGCGCCGACCGCGACCATCGCCACCGAGATCGCGGTGACGCAAGCGGCCGCCCACCGCAGGGTCGCTCCGGTATCGGGCGGGTCGTCGGCAATCAGGTGGGTCGGCGCCGATGGTTCGGGCGCGGTATGTCGGGTGGGGCTGGAGATGGTGGCGTGCACGCCGGTCCGTCCTTCCGTTGCCCGGTCGTCAGCGAGCGAGGGGTCTCCTTGCTGCGATGTGACCGAACTGGTCAGCGAGTCGTGGGTCGGCTCGTCGTCGCGACCTCACGGATGCGGGTGAGCTCGCCGGTCAGGGCTGCGCGGTAGGACTTCACCGCGAGGGTGATCTGCTCGACCCGCGCGAAGCGGGACGAGTCGAGGCGTTCGATCGCGTCGGTGAGCAGGTCCGCGCTCACCTCGTCACAGCGCAGCGACAGGTCGTCCTGTCCGATCGAGGCCATGAAATCGCGGCACTTCGGCTGGTATTCGAGTGCGATCATCGGTACGCCCGCGGCCGCGGCCAGGACGGCGCCGTGCAGTCGTTGCGCGACAAGTGTGTGACACCCGTCGAGTGCGGCGAAGAACTCGGCACCGGTGCCGACACGGTGTTTCGAGGCCGAACCGGGGTGTCGCTCGTCGACCGCGTCGACGACGTGCTGCGCGGCGGCGTCGTCCTCGTCGTTCATCACCAGCAGGCGTACTTGGCGGCCGGAGTCGGCCTGCCGCACGGCGGTCTCGGTCACCGCGTCGAGGACCCGGCGCGGAGCATGGCCCCAGAGGTCGTCGCCGAAGCCGAGGCAGAGGCCGAGCGCGCCGCCGGTCTCACCGGCCCGGGCCTCGTCCGCGGGCTCGAGCAACAGCGCCGGATCGCCGACGACGCGGGCCTCGACGCCGACGTCGGCGAGCAACTCTGCCGACCGCGGGCCGCGGACGGTCACCCGGTCGAAACGGCCGAGCGCACGGCGCCAGCGATGGAGCTCGTCCCGGCCGGAGAAGCTGTTCCGTCCGGAGAACGCCGGGTCCTCGACCCCGGCACCGATCATGAACCACGGCCGCTGCCGGGCCTGGGCGACGCCGGCGACGTTCAGCACCGTGCGCCAGTTGCGCCGCCCGATCGCGGTCCCTCCGCCGAGCAGCAGGTGCCGGTCACCGGCCCCGCCCCGGCCGACGGCGCGCCGCAGATCCTTCATGGTGTGCGCGGCGTAGACGACCTCGTCCGGGCGCAGCTGGCCGAGCAACGCTTCGGCGATCGCGTCGTCACCGAGGTTGCCGAACCCGACCCAGCCGACATAGGCGAACCTCATGCCGCCGTCTTCCTGCTGCGGTGCAGCGCGAGCGGGCCCCGGACGAATCCGGCGAGCTCGGCGCGGCGCAGTGACTTCGGCGGCGAGGCCGATGTGGCGACCGACTTCTGCCGCGACGCTCCGACGAGCCGGTGGAGTCCGGGACCGATTCGGCGCAGCACCGGGCCGATCTCGCGTGGCTCATCGACCACGAGCCTGGTCAGCATCGCCGACAGCCCGATCCCGTAACCGTGTACCTGGTCGACGAGATCGACCTCATCCCGCCGATGCTCGTGCCAGACCAGCGCGTGCGGCGTGTAGGTGATGGCACCGCCGGCGAGCAGGTACCGGAGGAAGAGATCGAGGTCCTCGCCGGAGCGGGTCGCCGTCCCGGGGCCCAACGCGGTGCTCATACCGCCGAGGTCCGTCCACACGCGGCGGCGGCAGGCCATGTTGTTGCCGGATCCGACCATCCCGGGGGTGTAGGGGAACAGCGGATGGATCTCCGTGTCCTCGCGGCTGAACCGCCGCCGGTCGAAGCCTTTGCCGAAGCCGCCGATGCCCTCGAACCAGACCTGGGCGGGAGTGTCGAGCACGTGCGGTGCGACCAGTCCGGTCACGATCCCCACCCGGGAGTCACCGAACTCGGTCAGCAGGTTGTGCAGCCACCAGCGGTCGACGACGACGTCGTCGTCGGTGAACGCGACGATGTCGGTCGTCGCGGCCGCGGCGCCGAGGTTGCGAGCGGCGCTCGCGCCGGGGCGTGGCTCGCTGGCGTACCGGACGATGTCGTGGGCGTCGGCCAGCTCACGTAGTGCGTCGGCGTTTCGCCCGAGGTGGGGGGCGTTGTCGACGAGGACGATCTCGTCGGGCACGCGTGCGCCGAGCAGGATGCTCGCGATGCAGCGCTCGGCCTGAGCCGCGCGGCCAGCGGTGGCGATGACGACGGAGGCGGTCAGGTCGGTGTCGTCGGCCGCGACCTCGGGACTGCGATCCGTCCCGAGGGCGCTGTCCACCGCGTCCCGAACGGCCTGGGCCCGCACCTTGCCGGCGTCGACGGGCACATCCACCGTCCCGAGCACCCGCCCGGAGTCGCGCACGACCAACCGGGCCTCGCGGTAGCGGCTCTGCGACAGCTCGGGCACATCGATATCGGCGTCGAGCGAGGAGACGTCGACCTCACCGACGTGGATCGGGGAGAACTCCCCCGCCGCTGCCTTCGTCTTACGCAGCCGCCCGACGGCGTAGCCGGCCGCGAACATGCCAAGCGTGAGGGGTATGGCACCGACGGACTGCGCGGCCGACCGGTCGCCGCCGAGCCAGCTCCGGGTGTCGCGGACGACCGCGGCGGGCAGAACCTTGCGCCCGTACGCGACCTCGGTCGTCATGGCGTCGCGTCCGACATCGCCGGAGATCAATGCCTTCGAGATTCCCTCCGCGTAGGCACGCTTACGGAGGTACCGCCAGGTCGTGCGGTCGACGGTCACGCTGTGGTCGACGATGGCGTCCGGCTCGAAGATGATCTCGACGTCGGGACGCTCCTGGCGGAGCCGGATACAGAGCTCGGTCTCCTCGCAGCCGAGCGGCGTGGTGCCCACCCGACCGACGCCTTCGTCGAAGCCGCCCACGAGGTCGAAGACGTGGCTCCGGAAGGACATGTTGCAGCCCATGAGGTTCCGGATCGGCGAGCGGGACCGTGGCATGCCTTCGTAGCTGCACCCGACGACCCAGTCGAGCTCGGGCGGGATGCGGTCGGGGCGGCCACCATCCGGCCACGCCGGGCTGGCCCAGCCGCCCACGGCGAACACGTCGTCGTCGCGGTAAGGAGCCCGCAGTGCGGCGAGCCAGCCGTCCCGCGGGACGGCGTCGTCGTCGAGAAACACCACGATGTCGCCGGTGACCTTCTCCAGCGCCGTGTTTCGCGCACCGGACAGCCCTCGGCTGTGGGTGTTGTCGACGATGTCGACGCCGTGCAGCTCGGCGCGGGCGCGTTCGAGCAGGGTTTCGTTGTGGTCGATCACCAGCATGAGCTGGTCGCCGCCGTCGAGTTGCCGGGCGGCGGCGGCCAAGCTGGCGACAAGCACGTCCCAGCGGCGTTCGGTGTAGGCGCAGACGACGACGCTGGCACCCGTTCGTTCTTCGGTCATCGGGAAGCTCCTCGCGATGGCTGTAGGACCGGGCCACTGGCCGTCATGCGATATCGCGCTGCGTCCGACGGCTCATGTATTCATCGGCCCTCGCCCGTGCAGCCTCGCGACGAACCTCCTTCAGCTTGGAGACTCGACGGCGTTCGGTGCCGATCGTCTTGAGCACGCGCAGCCCGTCGGACACCGCATTGAGATTGCTGTCGCCGAAGACGCGGTAGAGCTCGTAGCTCGGGACCTCCGTGACGGACAGGCCTGCTGCGGCGATGCGGCAGTTGATGACGGTCTCGATCTCGAAGCCGTCCCCCCAGATCATCGAGGAGCCGTCGAGGGTCGAGACGGATGGCGACGGCAGGTCGAGGTGCGGCAGCACGTCCACCCAGAAGGCGTTGTAGCCGTAGCAGAGGTCGGTATACCTGGCTCGCAGCATCCGGTTCGCCACGACATTCAGGCCACGGTTTCCGGCGGCGCGCAGTCTCGTGATGTCGGCGCTGCCGCCGCCCGGCTGGAAGCGCGAGCCCTTGGCGAAGTCGGCGCCACTCTTGAGTACGTCGACGAACCGCGGGATCTCGGCGGGGTCGGCGGAACAGTCGGCATCGAACATGACGACGATGTCGCCGGTCACCGCCTCGAATCCGCAGGCGAGCGCATTGCCCTTGCCGCGCCGGGTCTGGTCGACGACCTTGATGTCGGGCTTGACGGACCGGGCCACGTCGACGGTGCCGTCGACCGACCGGCCGTCGACGAGAATGACTTCGTGGACGGGCGGTAGCTCCGGCAGAAGGACCTCGAGGTTAGCGGCCTCGTTCCTGGCCGGAATGACGATGCTGGTGCGGGGGTCCGCGGGGCGGTGCTCGGACAAGCGGATGCTCCGTTCGCGTGATCGGATCCCGTGCGGACCGCAAGAGGCCAACCCGGGACGCTGATGACAGCGGTCGGTGAAGAGGTGGAAGGAGGACTGCGGGCTCCGCGCCTGCGGGCAGGCCACGGGGTCGGGCGTGTGGTCAGATCATCGACGCGGTTTGCCGGTGGCTACGGCATTGTCGGCCGCCGGCCACCCTGTTCGATCTCACGCCACTAGGAGAACCTATCCATGCGACGCGGGTGTAAACGGCGTGATAAACCCGCGTGGCTGCCGCGATGTTCCCCCGTGATCCATGTCACCGACGCTTGTCGGTGGGCCACACCCCGCGACTCGCCGCCACTATAGGAGCGCGTAGGACGGCGATGTCGGCGGGGGGCCCCAGTCTTTCGGTGTCAGTTGTGGAAGTACCTGACCGACTTCACGTCCATCTCGCTGGTGCCCGAGGTGGGCGTCGATTGGCTGTAGATGCCGCCCTGCAACACCAGATGCATCGGATCGACCGGTGAGTAGCTCGGGTCGGCGTCCCACACCTTCTTGTCGTCCACCCAGAACGACAGCGACGACTTCGTCCAGACCACGGAGTACTTGTGGAATGTCGAGTAGTTCCCATTGGTGAAGTGCGAGTGCTTGTTCTCGCCCGGGCCGTCGTGGACGGTGTTCTGCAACACAGTCTTGTCCGGGCCCGGGAACTCCGCGATGTCGATCTCCTGGCCCGCCTTGGGTAGGCCGTTGTTCGGCCACAGCAGGATGCCGAAGTTGTGGTGGGCATCGACCGGTGCACGGGCGTAGATGTCCCAGCGGCCGTAGGCAGGGGTGCTCAACCCGCCCCCGGCGCACAGGCACAGCCCGCTTCCCTGGTCGCCGCTCGCTTTCACGTGCAGGTATCCGCCCGAGACGCTGACGTAGGAGGGAACCCGCGAGTCGGATGTGCTCGTGCCCGAGCTGCTGTACACGCTCCACTGCGACGGAACGGTGCTGCCGGGGAACGTGTACACCTGTTGCTTGGTGAACCCACCGGCCTGTGTGGCCGCGCTGATCGGAGAGGTGGCGCCGGACGCGCCGCCCACCCCCGCGATGAACAGGCCGGCCGCCACAGTGCCGGCGACTATCGGCAGCGCCAGCAGCCTGATGCGGGTGCTTTTCAGCCGATGGCTTGCAGTGCGGTGAATTGTCATCGACGGTCTATCCTTCGGTCTCGGCTAATCATGGTCGAGGTCGAAGCACGTACCTTACCGCAATAATTTCGCACGCCTCACGCGTGACCGGCGCCACAGCGATCGGTCGGTCTCAGTCCCGCAGCACATGATCCCCACGAGAGCAGAGCCCATGTTCCGAAATGATCCAGCCGGACCGCTGAGCCGGCTCTACCACAACGCGCGGGGAGCGCGCGTCGCGCGAACCGCCCACCTCCCGATCACGTCCCGGCTCAGTCCACGCACGCGTATCGGTGCGAACACCTGGATCAACGGCCCGGCAACCTGCAAGGGCGGCGGCACGATCTCGATCGGTGCACACTGCGCCATCGGTCAGGATCTGTTGATCACCACGACGAACCACGACACCCGGTTCGCGAACATGATGCTGCGCATGCACTGGGAGCAGGGATTTCTCGATCTCGAAGGCTCGGACGACGTCACCGTGGGGCCTGCGTCCTGGATCGGCGACCGCGTCACGGTGCTCCCAGGCGCGCACATCGGAGCCGGGGTGGTGATCGCGGCCGGCTCGGTGGTCACCCGCCGCAGCTATCCCGACTACGCCGTTCTCGCCGGCACGCCCGCGCGCGTGCTGAAGATGCGCGCGGCGCCCGACGTCGTTGCCGTGCTCGTCGAGGCGCAGTGGTGGACGTGGCCCAGCGACCGGGTCGCACGCAATCGCGCGTTCTTCGAGACCGACATCAGCAGTGCTGATGCCGCAACCGTCCGTTCGCTCATCGTCGACTGACGTTGATCTCCAGGACGACCGACCCGGAGGCGGCCCGGTGGACTACCTAAAAATGGCCCTGCACCTGTCCCGGGCGGGAGACAGGTGCAGGACCGGTCCTCTGCCTTCCGGTCCGGAGCGCGGCACGGGGACTGAGGCTCGCTACTAGTACTACCGCTGCGGCGGCGCTTCCAAACATGTCCGGCGGTTGCCCTGGCAGACGGCCCCGCCGCCGGCCGCCGGGCGGGCGTGTCATCTCTGCACCTGCCCGCGTGGCGGCCGAAATCACCGGTTCCGGTTGCTTGGTTTCACCGAACGCCACCGACATCCGACCTACCCTGGCGCAGGCCAGCGGGTAATCGGGGTCCTACAGATCCGCGAGGCCGGGGGGTGCCCGCTGGCTCTTTCGCGTCCCGTGCACAAGATCCGTGCACCAGGGTCCGTATGCAAGATCCCCCGAACAGGGGGGCGCCCCGGTCAGCGTGAGCCGGCCGGGGCCCGACCGATAGGGGGGGTACCGGCTATGTCCAGCATGCCCACGGGAGTCGCGATGAATCCGATGCTGGTCGCCGAGTCGCCGATTCTGCGGTGGATGTGGCCACTGAGGCAGCCGGGACGAGCGGTCCCCTCCGCGGGGTGGAAATAGCCCCAACCCGCCAATGAGTCACCGTTCGGCGAGTAACACTGAATTCAGAGCAATCGCTATCCGGGCGCGTGAAGTCGTCTGACGAATTACCCAAATGGGGGAATCCACCTAGTGACCACGTCGACCGTCACCACTCATCCGCACTGGTGCGACACCGATAACTGTCCAGCCACCCGCGATCCGTACGAGATGCATCGCGGCGTCCCACGCCTTGTCCGCGCCGACGACGACTGGGGCTGGCATGTGACCGTTCGCCCTGCCGCGTACGGCGATCCGCAGGATCCCGGCCGCGGGTACAGCACCTCGTTCATCGAGATCTGCGCCGGCGAGGCCGGTAACTACCACCAGCTCGTCCTCCAACTGTCCCCCGACGGGGCCGAGCAGCTGCTGGCGGAGTTGCCGGAGATGCTGACGGCGATCAAGTCCGACGACGAGGCCCACCCGATCGGCGACTAGCAGTCGGTCGGCGGCGCGACACGGCGGCGCGACACCCGTCAGAACGCGCGGACCCCTCCCCTCCTCGCCATGATGGTCGGCGACGGACGAATCCGTGATGGCGATACCGTGGTGGTCACGGGGCGGCGAGGAGCTGATGATCGGGTGAGGATCGCGCACGTCAGTGACTATTACCTGCCCCGGCTCGGCGGGATCGAACTCCACATCCACGATCTGGCTGTCCGCCAACGCGCGGCCGGACATCAGGTGGAGGTCATCACCACCGCTCCCGACGAAAGTCCGGTAGCAACGGCCCGACAGACCACCGGAGGACTCCTCGTCCACCGGGTGCCTGCGGCCACCCAGGTCCCGCTTCCATTGCGGCTCGGGGCGGTGCCATCCGGCCGCCGGGTGGTTGTCGACGGCGGCTACGACCTGGTGCACGTGCATTCCGCGCTTGTCTCACCGTTCGCGGTCGCGGCGGCGGCGGCTTCCGGGAAAGCCGGTATTCCCACAGTGGTCACCGTCCACTCCCTCTGGGCCTATCTGACCCCCCTCTATCGCGCCTTGAACGCGTCCACCCACTGGAGTCACCTGCCGGTCGTGTGGTCCGCGGTCAGCGAGGCCGCGGCCGAGCCGATCCGTCGTACCGTCGGACCGGAGATCGGCGTCGCGGTGCTGCCCAACGCCGTCGACCCCGCGCGCTGGCAGGTCGCCCCCGCACCTCGTGACCCCGACGAGGTCGTCATCGTCAGCGTGATGCGGCTGGCGCCGAGAAAGCGGCCCCGGCAGCTGGTGCGGATGCTCCGGCGGATCCGCGACGAACTCCCGCCGTCCGTCCGGCTGCGCGCCGTGATCGTCGGCGAAGGCCCGGACCGGCCGCACGTCGAACGGTCTCTGCGGCGCCACGGCATGTCCGACTGGGTCGAGCTCCCCGGCCGGCTGCGCCGCAACCAGATCCGCGACCTCTTCGCCCGCGCCGACGTGTTCCTGGCCGCCGCCAACCTCGAGTCGTTCGGCATCGCCGCGCTCGAGGCCCGGGCCGCCGGCCTCCCGGTCGTCGCCAAGGCCCACACCGGAATCGCCGAGTTCATCGCGCACGGCCGCGAAGGGTTGCTGGGTTCGACCGACGCCGACCTGGCCGACGCCGCCACCCTGCTCGCCCGCGATGATGGCCTGCGGACGAACATCGCCGCGCACAACCGCGCCGTCCGGCCGACCCTCACCTGGGAACACGCCCTCTCGTGCAGCGAGGCCGCCTACTCGACGGCCCGGTCGGGGTCGCAGCCGACCGCCTCCACGTCGCTGGCCACCGGTGTCGCCGGGTGAGCTCGGTTCGGACCGGCGTACGCACGATCGTCTCGTTCCATGCGCATCCCGACGACGAGGCCCTGCTGACCGCAGGGACCCTGGCGCGGCTCGCCGCCGAAGGTCATCGTGTCGTCCTCGTCGTGGCGACCGCCGGCGCGGCCGGTCTCGTGTCGTCTGACCTCACCGGTGACCTCGCCGCCATCCGGACCGAGGAAGTGCGCCGATCCGCGCGACTGCTCGGCTGCGCGCGGGTGGTGATGCTCGGGTATGACGACTCGGGCCTGGACGGGCGGCTCGACGCGACCCGGTCCTTCGCGCATGCCGAGGTCGACGTCGCAGCCGCCCGGTTGGCCGCCGTGCTCGACGAGGAGCGCGCCGACGCCGTGACGATCTACGACGCCGCGGGCGGCTACGGCCATCCCGATCACGTCCAGGTCCATCACGTCGGCGCGAGGGCTGCCCAGCTCGCCGGGACGCCTATGGTGCTGGAGGCCACCGTCGACCGCGACCTACTGCAGCGGGCGCTGCGGCTGACCCGCCGACTGCCCCTGCCGGCCGACTTCGACGCCGACCGGTTCGCGACCGCCTACACACCGCGCAGCGCCCTCACCCACCGGGTCGACGTCCGCCGATACGCCGCGCAGAAGCGGGCCGCGATGGCCGCCCACGCCACCCAGCTCTCCGGCGGCACCGACGCCCGCACCTTGCGGGTCTTCCTGCGTCTCCCCCGCCCCGTGTTCCGGGCCGTCTTCGGCCACGAGTGGTTCGTCGAGCACGGCCGGACCCCGAGCCGCCCGCCGCTCGACGACGTCCTCGCCGGTCTCACCCGCCCGGACGGTCACCGGCCGGGAGCAAACGGACGCAGGTCGTAGCCGAGCGCGACGGCAGGCCGCTCGACCGGCACCGTGCGTGGTCGGACGACGACAACTCCCGACCTCGGGGGGTGGCGCGCCGCAATCGGGGGTATGTGCGGTCTCGACCACACCTATCTCCACCGGGCCGATTTCGCGCCCCTTGATCGAGGAGTCCGATGCCTGACCCCCGACCGGGCGGGCCCGCCACGCACGAGGTCGCCGACCGCGATGAACAGCGTGGCGGCCCCCGCGGTGCCAGCCTGCTGACCCTTCGGCACCTACTCGCCGCCCTCGCGCTGCTGCTCAGCACGGGCTGCGCCGTCGTCGTCACGAACACCATCACGCCGGCCGCGTTGTCGACCATCCTGGTGGTGCTCTCGGTCATCGCGATCGTCGACGTCGGGGTGTTCCGGCGTCGGCGCCGCAGCGAGCCGGACTAGCGGCCGCACCAATCGGCGAACGCGGACATTTCTCCGCGCGCCGTCCCTGTCACCGGTAGACCCGGAAGTAATCGAACCGGGCGATCGCCTTTCCGACGGCCTGGTCGGTCGCGGGGCTCGACCCCTGCGAGACCAGGCCGATCCGGGGCTGGCTCCCGGCCGGCAGCGTCCATACCGCACCCCAGATCCAGTGCCGGCCGTCCCGGCTGGAGCCGGCCCGGTAGAGACCCTCGCCCGTCGCCGGATCGGTGCGGTGCGCGATCCGCAGCCAGACGGTGCCGCTCGGCGGTCCGATCACGGCGCCGCCCCAGGACGACACCCCGGCGAAGGTCTCCCGCTTGCCGAACTCCACGATCCGCGTCCCGTCGACCGCGACGTGGTCGAGTCGCAGGAAATGGTCGTCGGCGAGATACACCACGAGACCGGCCTGCTGGTAGTTGCGGACCGTGTCGACACCGAGGTTCATCGAGAGCTTCGTTTCGACCGTGTAGTCGCCGCCGGGCGGGTCGCGGAGCAGCACGCCGGCCTGGCCGGCACTGGCACCCGAGAGATCGCTGTCCTCGGTGGGCCAGGTCAACTGCCCGCCGCTCACCTGCGCGTCGGGGTCCTGCCGCAGCCAGGACCATCCGGTACCGAGGCCCGCCCGGAATTCGTCGGAGGCGCGCGGGTCGAGCCGGCCGATCCGGGGCAACGGTGCGGTCCGGGTCTGCGGGCGGTACAAGCCGGCGGCGGCGACGTTGTCGACATCGACCGCGCCCACGCCGGTGACACCGGCCCGGGAGCCGCCTGGGATCGCTGGTGCGGTCGCGGTGACCGCGGCGTAGGGGTCACCGAGGCGGGCGTCGCTGATCTGGGCGCTGATCTGCCGACCCCGGACGTCCACCGCGAGGGTGTGCCAGGCGGAGGCGACGAAGTCGGCCGGCAGCCCGATCTCCCGGGCGACGGACCGGCCGTGGACCGTCGAGATGATGCGGAGGGTGTGGCCGGCCGCGTCGAGGACCGCGCGGATGTTGTCCGCCGGGTCGCGGTAGCGCGCCACGACGCCGACCGAATCCGCGTCTCCAGCACTCCGCACGTCCGCCTCGACGTGCACATCCGCCGGCAGGGCTGCGTCCGAGACCGCAAGGGAGGTGGGCCCGCCGAGCCGGCCGTAGCCGCCGGCATCGCTTCCGGGATCGGCGGGACGCACGTCGAGTGAGCCCGTCGCGGCGTGCAGGTCGGTGCCCGCGGTGAAGGTGTCGTCCACGGTCCCCCGGGTGACCGGAGCGACCTGCGGCGTGTCCGACGCCCACGCCCCGCCGCGCACGGTGGGCCAGCCGTCGATCCAGTCCAACCGGTCGAGCAGCATCGGTCGCATGGTGAAGCCGGGCGACCCGTCCAGGTAGGGACGGTTCTTGTCGACGGCGTGGTAGGCCAGAAACGTCTGGCCGGACAGGTCGGTGACGATCGCGTTGTGCCCGGTACCGACCCAACGGTTCCCGTTGGGCGCGACCACGATCGTTCCGCCGGTGTCGGAGCCGAGCAGCGACACGCCCTCCTTGTCGCGGAACGGCCCGAGCGGACTGCGTGCCCGGCCGGCGAAGACGGTGTAGCCGGTGGTCGCGCCCGCACAGCAGTTCGCCGAGGACGCCATCAGGTAGTACCAGCCGTCCCGCTGGATGACGTAGGAGCCCTCGAACCGGGTGCTGGTGACCTGCCGGGCGGCCCCCACGGTGTGCATGCCGTCGGCGGTGAGCCGGATGACCCGGATCCCGGTGCCGTAGCTGCCGTAGTAGAGGTAGCGCGAGCCGTCCGTGTCGGTGAACTCGGCGGGGTCGATCACGGTCGTGTAGCCGGCGCCGTTGGCGTTCTTCTGCGGTGCCAGCAACGGCTTTCCCGAGTCGGTCCACGGCCCGGCCGGTGTCGGCGCCGTTGCCACACCGATCGCGGGGTCGAAGGTGTCCGCACTCGTCGTCGTGTTGGGCGAGACGAAATAGAGCACGTAGTGGCCGTTGAGATAGCGGATGTCAGGAGCCCAGAAGCCGGCCGACGGTACCGACCAGGTGGGTGTGTTGGCGTCGGTGAAGACCGCGCCAAGCTTTTGCCAGTGGGTGAGGTCGGCCGAGCGGGCCATCTTGATCGGGTCGCTCGCGCCGGTCTCGTCGTACGGTCCGCCGGTGGAGTAGGCGTACCAGTCGCCGTCCTTGCCTTTCATCACCGACGGATCGGGGAAGTCGATCGAATAGCCGGCGCTCACCGGATTGGTGTACGTCGACCCCGAGCCGCGTGCCGCGGATGCCGTCGCCGCCCAGGGGACCAGCGCGGCCACGATTGCCGCGGCCGCCAGAACCGTCACGGGTCGCCGGATCCGCCCAGAGAACATCGTTACCTCCATCGATCACGCGCCGCCGCCCGAAGAAATCGATCCATGTAACCGGAATGCTCCGACGATGTACAGGGACTGCGCCACGCGGATGGTGGGAACCGAATCCGTCAGCGCCGGACGACTCCGACGGAACTGCCCGCGCCGCGAACGGCGCGTGAGATGCCCCGGGCGGCGGCCTGCACCGCGGGGACGAGCCGGCGGACGTCCTCGGCCGAGGTCGGGACGACGACGGACAGCCCCGCGACGACAGTGCCGCAGTCACCGGCGACCGGGGCAGCCACGGATACGGCGCCGTAGGTCAGCTGCTCCCAGCAGGTGGCCTCTCCGCGCAGCCTGATGTCGGCGAGGACCCGGCGGAGGCGGCGGGCGGAGGTGATCGTGTTGTCCGTGAACCGTGGCAGTCCGCGCGCCAGGACGTCGTCGAGCACTGAAGGGTCGGCATGGGCGAGCAGCACCTGACCCACCGCGGTCGCGTGGAGCGGCAACCGGCCCCCGACGCGGGTCACGATGGGTACGGCGCTGCGGCCCGAGATCTTCTCGACGAAGAGGGCTTCGAGGTTGTCGAGCACGGCCAACTGCACGTGCTCGTGGGTGACCTCGTAGAGGTCCTCGAGAAACGGCAGCGCCAGATCGCGCAGGCCCAGCCCCCGGGGCGCGAGCGCGGCGACCTCCCACAGCCGCAGGCCCACCCGGTAGGACCGCTCGGCGGTCCGTTCGATCGCTCCCCACCCGACCAGCTCGGCCAGTAGCCGGTGCGCCGTCGGCGGCGGTAGCGAGGCGCGCCGCGCGATCTCGTAGAGGGTGAGCTCGGTGCGGGTCGGTCCGAACGCGTCGAGGATCGCCAGGACCTTGCTGGTCACCGAGCGTCCCTGCACCATGCGGCATCCCAAAAGGTGTTCCGACCAGCGGAAGGCTAGCAGCCGGCCGGGACGGCGAGCAGCGACAGTCCTGCGACAGCCGACGACCCAGCCAGGGAGCCGATCGCGTGTCCGAGACCCCGACCGAACCGACGACCGCCCGCGAGCCGCTCTCCGCGCAGAGCGTGATCGCGCGGCTGGAACGCATCGACGTCTGGTCGCTGTCCTACCTCTACATCGGGATCATCGGCCTGGGGTTTCTGTTCACCTTCTACGACATCTTCGACATCAACGTGTCCTTCATCCAGACCTGCGTGGCGCTGCGGCCCGGATGCACGCCGGCGACCGCCCTCGGCGACCTGCGGCTGCCGGTCGTGCTCAACCTGGTCGGTTACGTGATCGGCACCCTGGTGCTCAGCCCGCTCGCCGATCGGCTCGGCCGCCGCAACATGTTGCTCATCACGATGCTGATCACCGGCCTGGGTTCGCTCTACACCGCTCTCGCCCCGGACTACGCCAACTTCGTCGCGGGCCGCATCGTGACCGGTATCGGGATCGGCGCCGACCTCGCCATCGTCAACACCTACATCAACGAGGTCGCGCCCCGGCGCCAGCGGGGGCGCTACACGGCGATCATCTTCACGATGTCGGCGGTCGGCGCCTTCGTCGGGATCTGGCTCGGCCTGCTGCTCACCACACCGAAGGCGCCGTGGCCGCTCGGACTGCCCTTCGCGTTGGCGGACAAGGGATTTGAGAGCGGATGGCGATGGATGTACGCCGTCGGTGCGCTGCTCGCGCTGGTCGCGATCCTGCTCCGGATCGAACTCCCCGAGTCGCCCCGATGGCTGGTGGGCCAGCGCCGGATCCGGGACGCCGATGGCGTCGTACGACGGATGGAGGAGCGGGCCTCCCGCCGCGGCCCGCTGGCCGCACCGATCGACGTGGCGGAGGTGGTGCCCACTCCGCCGGAGCGGGCGCCCTACTCCGAACTGCTACGCAGCCCCCGCTATCTGCGGCGAAGTGTGCTCCTGCTCGCGACCTGGTTCCTCGCCTACATCACCGTCTACGCCTTCTCTTCCGGGTTCACCGCGGTCCTCACCGGACTGCACTACGAGCCGTCGGAGGCCGGCGTCATCACGGCGGTGGGCACCCTCGGCTTCATCGCCCAAGGTCTCTTCACCAGCGTCGTGGTCGAAAGGCTCGAAAGGCGGTACTGGCTGCCGATCGGAGCCGTGCTCACCATCGTCGGAGCGGTTCTGGTCGCGGAGGGCGGGACCACGCTGACGACCGCATTCGTCGGGTCCGCTCTGATCTTTTTCGGCTTCAACCTGTGGGTGTCGCCGACGTATGCGCTGTCCGCGGAGAGCTTCCCCACCCGCATCCGCACCACCGGATTCGCGGTCGTGGACGGCGTGGGCCATCTCGGCGGCGGTGTGGGCATCCTGGTGCTCGCACCCGCCCTGCCGCACCTGTCGGTGCTGGGCGCCCTTTTGCTGATCTGCTCCTTCCAGGTCGTCGCCGCCGTGGTCGTGCAGTTCGTTCCGCACACCCGGAACCGTCCGCTCGATACGGTGTCCCCCTGAGCGGGGCGGAGGAATCCTTGCGGACGCAGGTCGGCATCGTCGGGGCGGGCCCCGCCGGGCTGACCCTCGCCCACCTGCTGCACCTGCAGGGCATCGACTCCGTGGTCATCGAGGCGCGCAGCCGGGCCTATATCGAGTCCCGGGTGCGCGCCGGAGTCCTCGAGGCGCCCTCGGTCGCCCTGCTCCACGAGATCGGTGTGGGCGAACGCTTGGGCCGGGAGGGCCTCGGGCACGAAGGAACGATCCTGCGGTTCAGCCGCCGTTCGCACCGCATCGACTTCACGGCGCTCACCGGATCGATGATCACGGTGTACGGGCAGCAGGAGGTCGTGAAGGACCTGGTGGCCGCGAGGGTTTCGTCGGGTCGGCCGCTGTTCTTCGAGGTCGAGGACGTGTCCCTGATCGACGTCGACGGCGACCGGCCGAGGATCAATTTCGTCCACGAGGATCAAGAACAGACGGTCGAGTGCGACTTCATCGCCGGATGCGACGGCTTCCACGGAATCAGCCGGGGCGCCGTCCCGGCGGGACTGCTCGCCATATTCGAACGGGTGCTTCCCTACGCCTGGCTGGGAATCCTGGCCAGGACCCACCCGTCGACGACGGAGTTGATCTACGCCAACCACGAGGACGGCTTCGCCCTGCACAGCATGCGGACGCCGGAGATCACCCGGCAGTACCTGCAGGTCGAGCCCGGCACCGACCTCGCCGACTGGCCGGACGACCGCATCTGGGCGGAGTTGTCGAAGCGGCTCGCCGACGACGAGGGGTTCCACCTGGAGGAGGGTGAGATCTTCGACAAGGGCATCACTCCGATGCGCTGCTTCGTCGCCGAACCGATGCAGTACGGCGCATTGTTTCTCGTCGGCGACGCGGCCCACATCGTCCCGGCGACAGGGGCGAAGGGCATGAACCTGGCGATCGCCGACGCCAGCACTCTCGCGCACGCCCTGGGCGGGCACTACCTCGGTGCGACCGACGAGCCGCTGCGGGCCTACACCCGCACCTGCCTCGGTAGGGTGTGGCGGGTCCAGCACTTCTCCTCGTGGATGACGTCGATGATGCACCGGGCACCCGACCAGGACGACTTCGACCGCCGTCTGCAGCTGTCGCAGCTCGACTATGTGACGTCGTCCACCGCAGCGGCGACCAGCCTCGCCGAGAACTACGTGGGCATGCCGTTCCCGACCCCGTGGGCATGGACTCGATGACCGGAAGGACCTCCCGAGCATGACCGACGTACACCCGGACTACCTGTACCCGGCCTATGTGTCGACCCGCGCCCGGGCTCCGGGCGAGAAACTGCTCGCTCTGCCGGAGAGCCTCACCGAGCTCACCGGTCCGGTGCTCGGCGCCGACCGGATGGGCAAGGACGACGACGATCTCACCCGCGCACACGGGGCCGAGCCGATCGGCCAGCGGATCGTGGTCGAGGGACGGGTGCTGGACAGCGACGGGCGGGCGGTTCCCCACACTCTGGTGGAGATCTGGCAGGCCAACGCGGCCGGCCGCTACCGGCACGTCGTCGACGACTGGCCCGCGCCGCTCGACCCCAACTTCACCGGCGTGGGCCGCACCCTGACCGATGCCGACGGCCGCTACCGTTTCACCACGATCAAGCCGGGCGCCTATCCGTGGCGCAACCACCACAACGCCTGGCGTCCGGCCCACATCCACTTCTCGCTCTTCGGACGAGCCTTCACCCAGCGGCTCGTCACCCAGATGTACTTCCCCGACGACCCGCTCTTCGCCCAGGACCCGATCTACAACTCGGTGCCCGAAGCCGCGCGGACCCGCATGGTCAGCCGGTTCGATCTCGACCGGACCGAACCGGAGTGGGCGCTCGCGTTCACCTTCGACATCGTGCTCCGCGGACGCGATGCGACCCCGTTCGAGAGCGAGGCGGACGACGAATGAGCGCGCTGCCCCTCACCCCCTCACAGACGGTCGGCCCGTTCCTGCACATCGCGCTCAGCTGGGAGGACGGCCCGTTCGTCGTCCCGGAAGGAACCGCGGGCGCCATCTGGCTACGCGGGCGGATCCTCGACGGGGCCGGCGATCCGGTGCCGGACGGGCTGGTCGAGACGTGGCAGGCCGACGCCGACGGCGGTCTCGATCACATGGTCGATGCGCCCGACGATCGAGCCACCGACAGCTTCCGCGGCTTCGGGCGTTGCCCGACCGGACCACGCGGCGACTGGGCGATGCTGACGCGCAAGCCCGGTGCCGTCCCGGGGACGGACGGGCAACCGCAGGCACCGTACGTCGACGTCTCGGTCTTCGCGCGGGGGCTGCTCAACCGGCTCGTCACCCGCATCTATTTCGCCGACGAGACCGACGCCAACCGGGTGGACCCGGTGCTCCGCTCGGTGCCCGAACGCCGGCGGCACACCGTGCTGGCCGAGCCGACCGGCGACGGCTATCACCTCGACATCCGGCTGCAGGGTGAGCATGAGACCGTCTTCTTCGCCGTCTGAGCCGCCCGCGGCCGGGCTTTTCGACGCGGTTCTCGCCCGCGGTCCGGTGCCTGCACTGGTCAGCGATGCCGCCTGGCTGCAGGCGATGCTCGACGCGGAGGCGGCGCTCGCCCGCGCCGAGGCTGCGGTGGGCATCTTCCCCGCCGCCTACGCCGAAGCCATCGCGACGGCGTGCCACGCCGACCGGTACGACGTCACCCGCCTCAGCGCTGAGGCAGCCGACTCGGGCAATCCGGTGATCCCGCTCGTCCGGGCACTCACTGCGCTCGTCCAGGCGGCGGCCGGCGACGACGCCGCGGGCTGGGTGCACTTCGGCGCCACCAGCCAGGACGTCCTGGACACTGCGACCGGCATCGTCGCCGGCCATGCCGGCACAGCGATCGTGAACGACCTCCGGAACGCCGGCGACGCCGCGGCCCGCCTGGCGCGCGATCACGCGACCACGGTGATGGCCGGCCGGACGCTGCTGCAACAGGCGACGCCGACGACCTTCGGGCTCGCGGCGGCGACCTGGCTGGACGGTCTCGACCGGGCCACCGACGACGTGTGGGCCGCGGTCTCCGCGCTTCCGGTCCAACTTGGTGGCGCGACCGGGACGCTCGCCTCCCTCGGGCCGCACGGTGTCGCGGTGCTCGGCGAATTCGCGCGGCAACTTGGCCTCTCTGAACCCGTCGTGGCCTGGCACACGAGCCGGGTTCCGGTCGCGCGGTTCGCGACCGCTCTCGGCGTCGCGTCCGGTGCGATCGCGAAGGTCGCCGGTGACGTCGTACACCTGGCGCAGACCGAGATCGGCGAGGTGAGCGAAGGGAACCCGGCGCGCGGCGGATCATCCACGATGCCGCACAAGCGGAACCCGGTCGCCGCAGTGTCGGCGTTGGCCGGGGCGCGGCAGGCACCGGGACTGGTGGCGACCCTGCTGGCGTCGATGGAGCAGGAACACCAACGGGCCGCCGGCGCCTGGCACGCCGAGTGGCAGCCGTTGCGGTCGCTGCTGGTGAGCACCGGATCGGCGGCGGCCTGGCTCGCCGACTGCCTGAGCGATCTGCAGGTCGACGCGGCGCGGATGGGCAGCAACCTGGGGCTGACCGGCGGCCTGGTGCTCGGCGAGCGCATCTCGACCGCTCTGCAGCCGGCCGTCGGCCGGCTCGAGGCGCACGACCTCGTCGCTGCGGCATCCCGACGCGCAGTCGAGGAGAACATCGAGTTGCTCGACGTACTGCTCGCGACATCGGAGATCCGGGACCACCTCAAGGAGGACGACTTGCGCCGACTGATGGATCCCGCGACCTACCTTGGCAGCGCCGCGGTCTTCGTCGATCGCGCCGTCGCGCGGCACGAGGCGCTCCGGTGAGCGTGGTCGACGTCCATTTCGCCGTGGACGGTCCGAGCGACGCGCCCGTTGTCGTTCTCTCGCCGAGTCTCGGGACGACGCTGCACATGTGGGACCCGCAGGTGGCCCGCCTGCGCGACCGGTACCGCGTGGTGCGCTACGACCACCGCGGCCACGGGAAATCGCCGGTTCCCAACGGGCCCTACCGGATCGGCGACCTCGGCGGCGATCTCGTGCGGCTGCTCGACACGCTCGGCGTCGAGGCGGCACATGTGTGTGGTCTGTCCCTCGGCGGAATGACCGGCATGTGGGTCGCCGCCCACGAACCCGGCCGGGTGCAGAGCCTCGTGCTGTGCTGTACGTCGCCACACCTCGACCCCGCGGCCTGGGTCCAGCGCGCCGCGGCGGTCCGGTCCGGCGGCACGATCTCCGTCGCCGACACCGTCGTCGACCGGTGGTTCACGCCGCCGTGGGCGGCCGCCCACCCGGAGGCGGTCGACCGGGTCCGGCAGATGATCGTCGCCAGCCCCGACGACGGCTACGCGGCCTGCTGCGACGCGATCCGGACGCTCGACCTCCGCGACGACCTGCCGGCGATCCGCGCGCGGACCCTCGTCGTCGCCGGCGCAGATGATCTCGCGACTCCGCCCGAGCACGGCCGGGCGATCGCCGGACGCATCCCGGATGCCCGGCTCGAGATCCTCTCCTCCGCAGCACATCTCGCCAACATCGAGCAGGCCGAGACCGTCACCGAACTCCTGCTCGACCATCTCTCCGACGAAGGAGCCCGATGAGCGCCGACCCCTATGACGACGGGATGCGGATCCGACGTGAGGTGCTCGGCGAGGAGCACGTGGACCGTGCAGTGGCCGCAACCACGCCGTTCACCGCGCCGTTCCAGGAGATGCTCACCCGTTATGCCTGGGGCGGGGTCTGGGCCAGGCCGGGCCTCGACCGGCGTACCCGCAGCTGCATCACCCTCGCCACGCTCACCGCGTTGCACTGCCGCGACGAGATCGCCCTGCACGTGCGCGCCGCACTGCGCAACGGGCTGACCGCCGACGAGATCTCGGAGGTACTGCTGCATACCGCCGTCTACGCCGGCGTTCCCGCGGCCAACGAGGCGTTCCGCATCGCCCAGGACGTGCTGGCCGACGAAGGCGCGTCGTGACCCTTCGCCCAACCATTCGGCTTGAACGTCAGCCCCAGACCTCCTGCGCGGTCTCGACGATCAGGCGCAGCTTGGCGACCTCCTCGTCGTAGGTCAGCAGGTTGCCCTCCACGGTCGAGGAGAAGCCGCACTGCGGCGAGAGGCACAGCTGCTCGAGGGGCACGTATCGGCTCGCCTCGTCGATGCGGCGCTTGAGGTCGTCCTTGCTCTCGAGCTCGCCGCGCTTCGTCGTCACCAGGCCGAGTACGACGTTCTTGCCCGGCGGGACGAACCGCAGCGGTGAGAAGTCGCCCGAGCGGGCGTCGTCGTACTCGAGGAAGAAGCCGTCGACGGCGAGTTGGGAGAACAGCGCCTCGGCGACGAAGTCGTAGCCGCCCTCGGCGGCCCACGACGACCGGAAGTTGCCCCGGCACATGTGGGTGGTGACGGCCATGTCGGCCGGGCGGTCGCTGATGGCCGCGTTGATCTGGCGGATGTAGCGCTCGTGCAGATGTACGGCGTCCGCGCCGCGGCTCTGCGCCTCCGCGCGCTGCTGCGGGTCGTTGAGGTAGGCGAGGCTGGTGTCGTCGAGCTGCAGGTACCGGCAGCCCAACCCGTAGAGACCTTCGACCTCGGCGGCGTACGCCGCACTGAGATCGGACCAGAAACCCTCTTCGTCGGGGTAGACGTCCGGGTCGATGGCCGCCCGGCCACCGCGGAAATGCACCATGCTCGGCGAGGGGATCGTCAGCTTCGGCGTCACACCGTCCGCCACGGTGTCGCGCAGGAAGGTGAAGTGCTCGCCGAAGATCGGATCGCCGATGCCGAGGCGACCGTCGATGCGCAACGCGGCCGGGGTGAACTCGATCGATCCCGACGCGCTGCGGAAGCGAACGGTCAGGTTGTCCTCGGCGCGGCTGATGCCGTCGATGCCGTAGATGAAGTCCATGTGCCACGAGGAGCGGCGGAATTCGCCGTCGGTGGCCGACCGCAGCCCCACCTCCTGCTGCATGGCGACCACCCGGCGGATCGCGTCGTCCTCGGCCGCGCGCAGCTGGTCGCTCGACACCTCCCCCCGGGCATGACCGGCACGGGCGTCCAGCAGGGGCTGCGGGCGGAGCAGACTGCCGACATGATCGCCTCGGAAGGGCGGGGTGGCGCGGTCGCTCATCGACATCCTCCTTCGTGGGCTCCGCACTGGACGCGGTGCCGTGGATCGAGTCAACTAGAGACTCTCGACCGGTGGACCGGTGCCGGCGCGAACAGGTGGAGGGCTCCGTGGGACTGCTCGACGAATCGACGTGGCACGGGAAGATCTACTCCGATGGCTGGACCGCCGGGTCCGGCACACAGTACCCCGTGGTCTCCCCGTCGACCGGCGAGGAGTTGGGCGTCATGGGCCGGGCGACCCCCGACGACGTCGGCCGGGCCGCGGCCAGGGCCCGCCAAGCGCAGGTCGACTGGGCCGGCCGGCCGTACGCCGAGCGGGCGGCCGTGCTCCGCCGGGCCGGTGACCTCTGGCACCAGCACGCGCCGGAGATCACCGACTGGCTGACCCGGGAGACCGGGGCGATCGCCCCGTTCGCCGGCTTCCAGATCATGACGTCGGCCGAGGAATGCTACGAGGCGGCGGCGCTGGCCTCCGCACCGTACGGCGAACTGCTGCGCTCGGCGCTGCCGCGCCTGTCGATGGCCCGCCGGCTGCCGGTGGGCGTGGTCGGGGTGATCGCGCCGTTCAACGTGCCCACCATCCTGTCCATCCGCGCGGTCGCCCCGGCCCTGGCGCTGGGCAACGCCGTCGTCCTCAAGCCGGATCCGCGCACCGCGGTCAGCGGCGGCGTGCTGCTCGCCCGGCTCTTCGAGGAGGCGGGACTGCCCGCCGGTCTGCTCTCGGTGCTCCCGGGCGGGGTCGATGTCGGCGAGGCGCTCATCGTCGACCCACGGGTGCGGGTGATCGCGTTCACCGGCTCCACCCGCGCCGGGCGCGACGTGGCCGCGCTGGCGGCCCGGCACCTCAAGCGGGTGCATCTCGAACTCGGCGGCAACTCCGCGCTGGTGGTGCTCGACGACGTCGACGTCGAGGCGGCCACCTCGGTCGGCGCGTTCGGGTCGTTCGGGCACCAGGGCCAGGTGTGTATGGCGACCAGCCGCCACCTGGTGCATGCCGACATCGCCGACGACTACGCCGCCGGGCTGGCGAAGCGCGCGGACCGGCTGCCGGTCGGCGACCCGAGCGCCGGCGAGGTCGCTCTCGGCCCGGTGATCGACGAGGGACAGCGGGACAAGATCCACCAGATCGTCACGGCGAGCGTCGAGGCCGGGGCCCGGCTGGCCGCCGGCGGGACCTTCGACCGGCTCTTCTACCGGCCGACCGTGCTCGCCGACGTGCCCGTCACCGCGCCCGCCTACACCGAGGAGATCTTCGGCCCGGTGGCGCCGGTCGTGCCGTTCCGGTCGGTCGACGAGGTCGTCGGTCTGGCGGCCGGGTCGGCGTACGGGCTGTCGCTGGGGATCCTGACGAGGGATGCGATGCGGGGCCTGGCGATCGCCGACCGCATCCCGTCCGGGATCGTCCACATCAACGACCAGACCGTCAACGATGAGGCGACCATCCCGTTCGGCGGCATCAACGACTCCGGCACCGGAGCAAGGCTCGGCGGGACCCAGGCCAACCTCGAGGCGTTCACCGACACCCAGTGGGTGACGATGCGCGGCTCACTTCCGGAGTACCCGTTCTAACCACTCCCGCCGCCCTGCCCAAAACGCACTCCTAGTGCGTTTTGGTCACTCGGTACGGCGTGTCGCCGACCAAAACGCACTCCTAGTGCGTTTTGGTCGGCGGCTCACCGGGCTGCTTACGCGGGTCCCAGGATGATCGTCCAGGAAGCACCCTTGCCGCTCGGGGCATTCGTCGTCGCCGTCTTCCCGCCGTACGTGCCGGTGTTGACCAGCGACGAGGAGTGGCCGAGCAACGAGGTGACGAAGCTGGTTCCGGTGTCGAAGAACGTCGAGTCGGCAGCGACACCGGCCGGCGCGGTCCACGTCGTCGTCGTCGCGGACTTGTCCGTCCAGTACGAGACGGCCAGACTGCCGTTCACGGTCACTGCTGAGCTCGGCGTCGTGTGTGACGCCGTGTTGGAGTCGACCGACTTGGCGGAGCTCTCGATCGTCGCCGCGTCGGCGCCGGAATAGTCGGCGACCGTCACGGAATTCTTGATCGCCGCGCCGAAGTCCACGGGCACGGTGCTCCCTACGTCGCCTGACGTCGCCGCCTTGTAGTAGACGTCCGACTCGAGCGGGCTGCTGACGTCCTTGCCGAGCAGGTGCCAGTCTGCCGGCACCGACGCGGAGGTAGCCGTGTTCGGCCAGGAGACGAACATCAGCAGCGCATCCCCGGCGGCCGTCCCGGCCGGTATTCCGGCGTTGGTCCGGGTGCTCTTGCCACAGGCGGCGACCCCGTTGCTACAGGTCGACGTCGCACCCTTGAACGTGGGTGTGCCGACGGTCTTGCCGGCCGTCACGCGCTTGGTCACGACAGCCGTGGAGCCGTCGTTGTCGGTGACCGTGAGGCTCACGTTGTAGCTGCCCGCCGAACCGAAATCATGGGAGAAGACGGTCGAGTCCGGGTGATGGTCGGTCGTGGATCCGTCACCGAAGTTCCACGCGAAGTCCGTGATCGCACCGTCCGGATCCTTCGAGGCCGATCCGTCGATCGTGCAGGACGTGTTGGTCGTGGAGCAGGTGGCGGTGAAGTCGGCGACCGGCGGCTTGTTGGGCTGGGTCGCGTCGTCGAGCATGAAGAGGCCTCGGCTCGCCCACGTCGTGTCGGTGCTGACCACGTTCGGGGTACCTGCCGCCGCAGTGCCGTTCCAGCCGACGGACGAGAGCTGACCGGTCCCCTTGTCGGCGAAGTACAGCGTGTTGCCCGACAGGAACGCGCCCGCGACGTGCGACCAGTCCTGGCTGTCAGTGGTCTGGAACTCGTCGGAGCTCACGGTGCCCGAGTCCGGCTCGAACCAGCGCCAGAACATGCCGGACTTGCCGGTGAGCGTGTAGTAGAGCCGCCCCTTCGTGTAGAACATCGACGTCACCGACGGGATCTCGGACGAGAAATTGGACATCTGTCCCGTGTAGGTCTGGCCGGACCCCGTGTCGACGTTGTCCCAGAACGGGTCGTGGTAGGGATCGAGCTTGACCTCGGAGCCGACCGTCGAGCCGTTGAACGTCCGCTCGTAGAGGAATCCGTCCCCCTTGCCGTAGACCAGTTCGCCGTTGACCGTGAAGGCACCGCGGATCGATCCCCACGGGATCCCCGTCGACAGCGCGGTGGGCGCGCCGGCGTTCGTCCCGTCGAAGTGGCGGTAGCTGAACCGGTCGACGTCGCCCGCCGGGTGCGTCGGCGCGGGCCCGGTCTGATCGACCTGCAGGCCGTTGACGACGGCGTTATCGGCGCTTCCGTTGGTGAGGTCGACCGTGACCTGTCCGCTGGCCGGGGCGGTGATGTCGTAGGACTTCATCACGCCGGTCTTGTTGCCCACGTCGCCGACGATGTCGTAGTTGGACAGCACCGACTGCCCGTCGATCCCGACGTTGAAGATCCGCTGACCCGCCGACTGGGTGCAGTCGCAGTTGTTCGCGAAGAACAGCTTGACCGTCAGTGGCGTCCCCGGATCGGCGGGGAAGTGGTAGCTGTGCGGAGCCCAGCGTTCGGTGGAGAACAGACCCGACGGTGCGGACGCGGGGAGCGTGCCGCCTCGCGTGCCGTCCCACGGGTCGGCCCAGCCCGCGACGTTGCCGCCGCTACGGAACGGGCCGCCGGTGCCGACCGTGTCACTCGAGTCTGCCAGCCAGTTGGCGGGGCTGCTGTCGGTGGCATTGATCTGCGGGCCGCCGGCATTGAGCCGGTAGATGGGCGCCGGGAAGCTCGTCGGACCCGATTGCTTGACGATCTCGATCCCGTTGATGAGCGGGTTCTCCGTGGCGTGGCTGAAGTCGATGTCGATCTGACCGTCACTGGTCACGGTCTCGTGGCGCATGGTGCCGGTCTGGTCCCCCACGCTCTGGACGATGTCGAAGTTGTTGAGGAATGCCTGTCCGTCGACGGACACGTTCATCACCCGTTGGCCGACCCCACTGGTGCAGCCGCAGCGGTTGGCGAAGAACAGCCGGAGGTCCACCTGGTCGCCGGCGGGAACCGGGAAGGACCAGTGCATCTCCTGTCCATCGCCCTGGCTACCCGGATCCCAACGCTCGCTGTCGAAGATCCCCCGCGGCGTCGAGGACGGCACCGTGCTGTCGACATTCGGTACCGGGTCCCACGAGGCCGTGTTGGTGCCGTTGTTGTGCAGCGGCGACGGGTCGTTCTGGTCAGCCTGCCAATCCGGGCCGTTGTCGGTCGCCCCGATCGTCGGGCCACCGGTATCGACGCGGTAGAGCACGTTCGAGCTGCCGGGACTAGCGAATGCGCCTGCGGTATAGACCCGGCCGGGCAGGGCCGGGGTCGTGTTGGGCGCCAGCGTGTGGCCGCCGGCCAGCGGGAAGAAGGCGACCTTCTTGTGCTGGTACTGGCGGTTGCCGATGTAGTTGGTGTCGCTCCCGACCCACAGTCCGGTCGACGTGGCGAGCAGGGCACGGGCACCGCCGCCGCGCGGGTTGCGACCTGGGTTCCAGGCGAGCGGCAGGCCGCCGACCGTGCTGAGCGCCACGATTCCCGGACGCGGGACCGCGCCGGGGCCGGCGAAGTCGAAGCCCTTCGAGTTGTTGACCCAACGCTGGTGACCGCCGAGGTAGACGGCAGAGTTGGTGATCGCGACGGTCCAGAAGCTGTCCTGGCCCGTGTAATCGGCCCAGGTCGGCCGCACGTTTGCGCCGGTGTCGTTGGTCTCGAACCGGTTGGCGGTGTCGCAGGAGGAGTTGCTGCCGTCGCTGTTGGTACCGCTGCCGCCGGTCGCGGCGACCACGAAGTAGCTCCCGTCCGGCGAGAACTGCACGTCGCGGACGTAGCCGTCGAACGCGTTGGTGAAGCACGCCGCGGTATAGGCCGCGGTGCCCCAGGCGGCGTTGAGACTGGCCGACGATGCGCCGAGATCAAGGCGCGCCACCTGGTCACGTGCGCTTCCCGCGCCCCCCTCGGGGCCGACGCTCGTGAAGTTCCCGACGGCGACCAGGTTTGCGCCGGAGGGGTCGATGTCGAAGGCCTTGACGCCGACCGCACCGTTGGCACAGCCCGTGCCGGTGCAGTTGACACCGAAGTTGTGGTGCCCGGTGAAGGACACGTTGACGTAGTTGGTGGTCTTGCCGGTGTTCGGATCGAGCGAGACGAGCCCGTGGTGGCTCGCGCCGCCGGCCACCGTGAAGTTGCCCCCCACGAAGAGCGTGCCCCTCGACAGCACCAGTTTCGTCACGGCGCTGTTGATGCTGGCCGGCTTCCAGGTCGAGATGACATGGCCGTTGGTGGTGTCGAGCAGAGCGACGCGCATGGCGACGCCGTTGACGGTCGTGAACGACCCGCCGATGTAGACCTGGCCCGCGACGGGGCCGGGGATGATGGTGTCGACCTCGCCGTTCACTGCCGGCACGAACCCGGTGTCGACCACGCCGGTCGACGGGTTGAAGGCCAGGACGTTGTTCCGCGTGATCGTCGTGCCTGGCTGACCGTGCGGGCTCACCGACGTGAAGTCGCCGCCCAGGAAGACCTGGCTTCCGACCTGGCCGATCGAGAAGACGGTTCCGTCATTGACGTCCGGCGTATTCGTCTGTGGGACGGCGTTCACCACCGACGTCTGCGGGGCCTGCACGGCCTGCGCGACACTTGCGGGAAGAAACGCGAACGCCGACGCGATGAGCGCGAGTACGGCGACGACAGCGGTGCGCGCCCTGATCATGTGAGTCTCCCGCGGTGTAGCTGACTGCTGGAACGTGCGACGGCCGGGGTCCGCGCGGAAACCACTGTCAGGTGATGAAGTCTGTCGACCCTGCGCTGGTCGACGGCGCTATTCAACGCACGACGTCACCGACATCGGTTGCCTCCGTCTCTGCATTACTGGGCGGTCGGAAACACACCCAGTGCCAGAGCGGTGCCCCCATTGTTGCCGTGCGGTGTCGAGTGTTACAGAGGAAGCCCGCCCTTGTACGCCAGACAAAAAGATCACAAAGCGCACGCAAACCATCACTGCACGTAGTGCACCCTGACCACGACTCGCAGCTCAACCCACCCATGATCGTGATCGGATTCGGTCGGCGTTTCGCGGCTTTTTCCGATCACGATCATGGAATGTGTGGAGCGGTCAGACGGTAATTAGACGGCGCAGCGGAAGCCCATGTGGCCGGTGGTGCTGTCGGGAGTGTTGGACGTGCGAGCGGCCACCCGGTAGCGGTTGCAGTACGACGCGTGGCACAGGTAGGAGCCGCCGCGGATCACCCGCGCCGTCCCGTCCGGTGGGCCCTGCGGGTCGACCCGGGTCGGTGTCCGCTCTTCGGCGTGCCAGGTGCTGCTCCAGTGGTCGGCGCACCATTCCCACACGTTCCCCGACGTGTTGTACAACCCGAATCCGTTGGGGCGGAAGGACTTGACCGGCGCCGTGCCGAGGTAGCCGTCCTCGACGGTGTTGGCGCGGGGGAAGTCGCCCTGCCAGATGTTGCACCGGTGCGCGCCGCGCGGGGTGAGCTCGCTCCCCCACGGAAAGGGTTGCTGCTCCAGACCGCCGCGGGCGGCGCACTCCCACTCCGCCTCCGTCGGCAGCCGCTTACCCGCCCAGGCGGCGTAGGCGGACGCGTCGTTCCAGGACACGTGCACGACCGGATGCTGCGGCCGCTCGCCGATCCCCGAGCCCGGGCCGTCCGGAGATCTCCAGGTCGCTCCCCCGACCGGGAGCCACCACGGCGCATCACGCACGACCCCGTCCTGGAGCGCCGATCGGGCCTGCGGGGTGACCAGCGCGTGGAAGACGAAGGACCAGCCGAACCGCTCGGCGTC
>DASXJE010000176.1 GCA_036497565.1 Mycobacteriales bacterium | reverse complement strand
GGGCGATCTATGTCAGCGACTACTCGCGCTACCTGCCCAAGGACGTCGGCGTGCGGGCGTCATTCTGGTGGACCTATACCGGGGCCGGTATCGGCGGCGCATGGATGATGCTCATCGGCACCGTTGCGGCCGCGCTCAACGGCGGGTCCGGACTGGCCGAGGCGGTGCGGCCCCGCTGGGCACGAGCTCGACCAATCTGCCGAGTCCATGGTCCTCATTCTGGGCCTCCGTCGTGCTGAGGGTACCGAATGCCTGGCCTCGTACGTGCCGTTCCTAGATCGGGTGCGGCGCGAAGTCCAAAACGATCTTCACGTCGTCGGGCCGGTACGGCAGCATCTCCCGATATTGTTCCAGGGGTATCCGTCGGGTCAGCATTCTTTCTAGCCATGCGGGGTCTGCGGCCGTCAGCGCGGCCGCAGCTTGTGAGAAGTGTCGCGCATTTGCGTTCATACTTCCGAGAAGCACTCGGTTACCGAGCACAAATTGGAGAGCGGCCAGGCCAAGATCGAGCTGTGTGGACGTGCCAGCCCGCGGGAACCCGACCAAGCAGGTGACGCCGCCCGGGGCGCCAATTTTGACCACCTCCTCGATCACAGTTGCGGAGCCACTGCAGTCAATCGCAATATCGGGAGAGAGACCAGATTCCGAAAGCCGACCGTGATGGTAGGTCGCTCCAAGTGCCCTTACCAGGCTGGGCTTCAGGCCATCCTCGAAAATATCAAAAACATGCACATCGAAACCACGCTGAACTCCAAGCAGGGCGGCCAGCAGCCCGATTGGACCGGCTCCAGTCACTACGACGTTGGACGGGGCCAGCACACTCCGGCGGCCAATGTGGGTGATGTTCTCCCACGCTTTGGCCACTATGGATGCAGGTTCGAGAAGAACACCTAATCTACCAAGTTCAGCGGGCAGCCGGACCAAGCTTTCCGGATGAGTGCGCCAGCGCTCACGTGCGAAGCCATGCAGATGTTTGATACCGTGCTCAACGTACTCGTGTCCGCGACACATATCCCACTCGCCTTTTAGGCAGGCTTCGCACGGATTCGATCCGAGGCGACGCACCATGCCTACCACGAGGTCGCCGGTGGCGAATCCGGAGCTAGTGGGAGCCTCGACGACTCGGCCCACACTCTCGTGGCCGAGAACAAGACAATCCGTTCCCGGAGGGGCTTCGCCGAACTCACCAGCGATGATCTCAACGTCCGTTCCGCACAGTCCTATCTCCATACACTCCACCAACACGGATCCGTCGCTAACTGGCGGCTCCGGGAGGTCCCGAAGTTCGAGACTGTCCTTTCGACCAGGTTGAACTGTCAGTGCCTTCATGAGTCACCCTGGACCTTTCCGAAGGTTGCTGTGTACGGTTCCGAATCTGCGTCTCACGAGTCGGGAGATGCCCCCGCTTTGGATGCCGCGCCGGACCGAGCTCTTTCTATGTCGTTGATATGGGTCTCCGTCCACTCTCGGAGCGCAGTGATCGGCTCGGCGAGGCTGCGGCCGAGTTCCGTCAGCTCGTAGTCGACCCGGGGCGGGATCGTGGGGTGCACGGTACGGGTGACAAACCCGTCGGCCTCCAGACCACGCAGCGTCTGGGTCAGCATCTTCTGCGAAACTCCCCCGATGCGGCGGCTCAGATCCGTGTACCGCATGGTGCCCTCAAGGAGCGCGTCTACGACCAGGACAGTCCACTTGCCGGCGATGTGGTCGAGGACCTGGCGAGTCGGGCACTTCGCGGAGTAGACGTCGGCCGGCAGCCCGGAGGACTCGACGATGGTCTTCATGGGAGGAGAGTAACGCACTAATTGGTGCCTTCTTCCCAACGGAGAGTCACTCTCTCATGGTTTGTCGTATGAGAAACCAGACCCTGTCCGTCGCCGAGGCGATCCGCAATCGGCGTACCGTCCGTCACTATCTGCCTGACGCTGTCCCGCCGACCCTGCTCGCGGAGCTTCTCGCCCTCGCCACAGAAGCACCCACCAGCTGGAACCTGCAGGACCGCTCAGTCGTCGCGATCACCACTGACGAGGGTCGCGAGGGGTTGGTGTGGGCCACCGGAGGGCAGCCCCAGCCGCGGGAGGCACCGGTCATCCTGGTCTTCGTCGCCGAGCCACAGGCCTGGCGCGATGACCACAAGGACGTCTACGACCAGGCACGCCGCGGCGGAGCCTGGAACGAACAGTTCATCGCGATGTTCGCCGCGGCCTCGCAGGCGTTCCAGCAGGACCTGGAGGAACGCGGTCTGCTGCGCGAGTACGCAGTGAAGGACGCTGTCATTGCCGCCACCTACGTGATGCTCGCTGCCACGGAGATGGGACTGGCCACCTCGCCGATGAACGGCTGGGACGAGGCCAAAGTGAAGAAGGTCATCGGCGTCGAGGACCGCGACGACCTCGCCATCGCCTTGTTGGTCTCGGTCGGCTACGCGGCCGAGGAGCGGCGTCATCCCGGTCGCCGTCCCGTGGAACACAACGTCTTTCACCAGCGGTACGGAGTCCCGACGGATGCCGCACCTCAGTAATCGCGTTCCGTAACAACGAGGGTAATCAGGACAGAATCTGGCCGCATTGGACACCAGGATTGCGAAATGGACCCCACCGAGAGCCACAAACCTCCGACCGCGAAGTTTCGTCACAGCCAGGTCGCCGTGGACGCCTCGTCGATACACGTGGTCGAAGCCGGCGACCCGGCGGGCCAGCCGGTCGTTTTCCTCCACGGCTGGCCCGAGTCCTGGCGCTCTTGGCAATCGGTCATGGAGTTGGCCTCTCGGACGGTTCGAGCAGTCGCCGTCGACCTGCCTGGGATCGGCGGGTCCACCGGTGAGGCCACCGACGGGTCGAAACGCCAGATCGCCCGAGTCATCCACGGCGTGATCGACGCCCTCGGTCTGCGGGACGTGACGCTCGTCGGCCAAGACGCCGGCGGCATGGTCGCCTACTCCTACGCCCGACACTACGAACTGGCCCGAGTGGTGATCGCCGATGTAGTCATCCCGGGCCTCGACCCCTGGGACGAGGTCCTTGCCAACCCTCACCTGTGGCACTTCGCCTTCCACTCCACACCGGGCCTGCCCGAACGGCTCGTAGACGGCCGTCAGACCGAGTACTTCGACTTCTTCTACAACGCGATCACCGCGGACCCGGCCATGATCACCGCCACCGCTCGCGCCGCCTACGTCGCGGCTTACTCCAGCGCAACCGCGCTTACCGCGGGTTTCAACTGGTACCGGAGCTTTCACCGCGACGCCGAGGAGAATCGGCGGACAGCACTGGAGCCGATGACGACTCCACTGCTCTATCTCAGAGGCGAACACGAAAGAGGAGACATCAGCACCTACGTCGCTGGCTTCCTCAAAGCAGGTGCCACCCACGTCAACCACGCAGTGGTCGCGGGCGCAGGACACTTTACCCAAGAAGAATCACCGCAGGAGACATGGCAGCTCATCGCTGACTTCGTCAAACCGTGACTTCGCGTGATGCTTGACATCTGGACAGCTCGAAGTCACTGCTCATGCCGTTCCCGGACGTATCGGGCCAGTTCTTCCAGTGACATCTCCCAGAGCCGGTTGGCGTTGTCGGGGTCGAGTGCGTAGCGGGCGACGCCGGAGGTGCTGGTATTCGA
This sequence comes from Mycobacteriales bacterium, assembly GCA_036497565.1. NCBI lineage: Bacteria > Bacillati > Actinomycetota > Actinomycetes > Mycobacteriales > Mycobacteriales bacterium. The sequence goes on along the minus strand of DASXJE010000176.1, from coordinate 3,630 downwards.
GGTGTCGGGGTCGAGGACTTGCGCTTGGTTGCAGTCCTCGAAGTAGCGACCGCCGATGCCGTTGAGCTGTGGTGAGGTGGCGACCAGGGCGGTGGTCGCGGCACCTTGCGCGGTCGTCTTGCAGCTCAGTTGTGATGCGGCAAACTTCTCCGCATACGGGGCTGAGGTGTGCATGGCCGCCACGTCCTCAGGGGCCAGGCGCCGCTGCAGCTTGGTGGTCGCGATCGTTCCCGGGTGGACCGCGTTGGCGGTGATTCCGTCGCTCCCCCAGCGCCGTGTCGCCTCGACGGCGAAAAGGACGTTGGCGGTCTTGGACTGTCCGTAGGCGAGCCCCGGGGCGTACGGACGGGAGGCGAAGTTCACGTCATCGAAGATCACCGGTGAACGCCGGTGACCGACAGAACTGACTGACACGATCCGCGCCCCGCCCCTAGCGGCGAGCGCCTCGCGTAGGCCGAGTGCCAGCGCGAAGTGGCCGAGGTGGTTGACCGCGAACTGCATCTCCCAGCCTTCCGAGGTCCGCCGCAGGTCGGGTACCAGGACGCCAGCGTTGTGGATCAATAGGTCAAGCGGTCCGGCCCAGTCCGCCACGAAGGTGGCGACGGACGCTTGGTCGGCGAGGTCGAGATGGCCGACACGGACCGCGTTACCGGTAGCCGCGGCAATGTCGGTGGCGGTCCGGTCACCGGCGCCGGTATCGCGCACGGCGATCGTGACCTCCGCGCCCACGCTGGCCAACGCCCGTGCGGTCTCGATCCCGATGCCGGACGAGCCGCCGGTGACGATTGCGCGCTTGCCGGACAGATCGATGCCCTCGAGTACTTCGGCGGCAGTGGAGTCACAGCCGAACGGCGTCTGGATCAGATCAGGGCTGGTTGTCATGTGCGCAGGCTCGGCCACGGCGCGCCGGCGCACCAGAGATCTGGTGTTCCTAGTAGTCGCGGGGCCAGGCTCGACCGCCGCGGCGGGCGTACCGTTGTGCCAGTGCCGCACGAGAACGCGATCGGCGACTACCTGCGCGCCCGACGTGAGCTGGTCCGGCCGGGCGAGATCGGCATCCCCGACCTCACCGGCCGCCGGCGGGTGCACGGGTTGCGCCGCGAGGAGGTCGCGCTGCTGGCCGGCGTCAGCAGCGACTACTACGTGCGCCTCGAGCAGGGCCGCGACCAGCATCCCTCACCGCAGGTTCTCGACGCGCTGGCGCGAGCCCTGCAGCTCGACGCCGACGCCACCGCCCATCTCCACCGGCTCGCCACCCAGCCGGCCCGCCGCCGCAAGACCCCGCGGCCGGAGAAGGTGCCCGCGGGCATCCTGCAGCTGATCGAGTCCTGGAGCCAAACCCCCGCCTACGTTCACGGCCGCTACCTGGACGTGCTCGCCGTCAACTCCCTCGCTACGACGCTCATCCCCTACTACGTCAAGGGCGAAAACCTCGTCCGTATCGCCTTCCTCGACCCACGCGTGCGTGACATGTACGGCAACTGGGCGCGGGTCACCGAGAGCACGGTCGCCTGCCTGCGGGCTCTGGTCGGCCCGGACGTGGACGATCCCAAACTCAACGAGCTGGTCGGCGAGCTCTCGGTCCGCAGCGAACGCTTCCGCCAGCTCTGGGCGCGACACGATGTCCGGCCCAAACGCAGCGGCACGGCTCGAATCAACCATCCTCTGGTTGGACCGCTAGAGCTCAACTACGAGAGATTTCCGATCCCCGACACGGACCGCCAGACAATGGGCGTCTACCACGCCGTGCCCGCCAGCGCCAGCGCCCGAGCTCTCGCGCTCCTGGCCACCACGACAGTCGAAGAAGCGCCCGAACCGGCCAGGCCGCGACTATAGCGAGACGCCTCGAGATTAGAATCCGTCAACCACGCTGACAATAGGTCCACGCGTCACTGTCAATGAGCAGCGGGCCGAGACAACCGGATCTCGCGCGCCGCATTGAGACTTGATCGTCAATTTTCGCGGCCCGGCAGAGAGTTCGATCACCGGCGGGCCCGGTTCGTAATCGGCCGAGGCGCGCGACTGTCGCAAGAATCGCCCCAATGAGTGAACGCTGGCTCACAGTGGTCTGAACTACCTTCGACGCACGCCACCCAGTGGTCCAAGGTGGTCGAAGGCTACGGAAGGCTCGAAGATGAGCACGACATTCGACCACCCGTTGGGTGCCCTTTTCGAGGATGTCGCCCTGGGCGCGTATCCGGTTCCGGACGGAAGCATCGACGTGCTCGGCCCCCTCGAAGGGCCTTGCGACTCCCTGACAGTATTTGCCGGCCATGTCGTGATCGCCGACGACGTGTCCGAGGAGTGGGTACGCCAACACACCCCGGAGCGTTGGGATCCCGACGTAGCCGACCTCAGCAACGCGATCACGCGACTGGTCTTCGACATGGCCGAGAAGCTCGGCGGGTCAGTTGCGGCGCCAAGCACCCTGTGCGTCGCGTCTCACCAGGCATCGATCGTGCACGGCGAACTGACCGAAGGTGGCGAGCCGAACCGGGACTGGGCGGCCTATCGAACGGACATCAAGAGCTACCAGTACACCAGCGTAGGCGGCAACGGCACGATCTCGATCGGAACCGGGCCGGCCGGCCGGTGCGACCTCTACCACGAGGTTGACCATCGGACCACCAAGGCCTCGGGCCGCACCAGTCAGGAACTCCTGCGAACGGCGAAGACCTTGGTGCCGCCAGGCAGCGCACTGTTCGGTTCGGCGCAGCTACACGACATCCGAGTACTGCGTTCGGTAATAGCCGCCCGGTTCGAGCCGGTTGCTCTCGAGATCCTCTTCCGAACGAGGTAGCGCCCGGCGATTCGAGCACGGCGCTGCTCGCCGCGCCCTCACCCGGCACGAAGACGAATGATCACCTACACAGGCGACAACTAAGTTGCGCTAGATGTAGAGAGTCTGCTACCTTTCTGCGGTCGAGGGACTCCGAAGCAGGCGCATGCTGACTGGTCACGACACGAGGTGGGGCCGTAGGACGCGGCCCCACCTCACCGACCTGGCTCGCGAGACAGCCCGGACGACAGCGTCAGATGACCAGAGCACCAGGAGTTGTGCACCGTGCCCCAGCCACCGACCGGTCACGAACTGAATTTGACGACCCAAGCTGTCCTGTTGTACGGGAGCTGGGTTGTCACGGCGGCGGTGCTATTGATCGCGGTGCGCATGGGGATCCGACAACGCACTGTGTTTTATCCCCTGCTCGTCGTCGCGGTGCTGATCGGCGCATTCGTCGAACCTCTCTACGACACCGCGATGATGTTGTACTTCTATTCAACCAAGGGTATGGTCACCCATTTCACGGCGTTCGGCATTCCTCAGCCACTCTGGACTCACAGCGGCTACGTAGTCCTGTATGCGGTTCCCGCCCTGTTCATCACCCGTGACGCGTGGCGAGGAACACTGACAAGCAAGCGATTGTACACCTTCGCCTGTCTCGAGTTCTTGATGTCGTGTGCATTCGAGATGATCGGTATCAACGGGGGTGCCTATACCTACTGGGGGCCGCACACTCTCCGCGTCCTGCACTACCCGTTGATCATCGGCGTTCTGGAGACAGCTCAGGTCGTCGTGTTCGCTGTCGCGGCCGCTGTTCTGCGTCGACGGGTGACACACCAGGTCGGTCT
>DASXJE010000175.1 GCA_036497565.1 Mycobacteriales bacterium | reverse complement strand
CGCCGGATGGTGATGCACCGTGTCCCCACGCCCGGGTTGACCGGGTCGTCCAAGTGGCCGTCGACGAAACCCTGCTGCCATTCCGAAAAGCGGGTGGGATCGGTGGCGTAGTTGAAGACGTCCTCGGCGGGCCTGTTGACTGAGGTGCTCATGGTGATCGGTGCCATGTCAGCGGCCCTCGCCAAGCAGGGCGGCGTAGCGGGTCAGGTACAGCGGCCATCCGGCGTCACCGCTGACGCCTTCGCCGACGGCCTGCCAGCCGGGGCCGTGCCGGTCGATGTTGCGGTGCTCGAGCTCGACCCGGGTGCGCATCGGGGTCTCGGCGATGAACCGGACCTCGACCTCGCTGGTGTTCTCGGGTTCGGTTTCGATCTGCCACTGCGGGCCGATGTCCCAGCTGAACACGACGCGAGCGGGTGGCTCGTAGGCGAGGATCCGCGCCCACCGGCATTCGCTGCCGTCGACGGCGCGGTCGTAGATGTGGCCACCGACCCGCGGTTCGAAGACGGTCTCGGCGATCGGCGACGCGAGCAGGTTGTGTTCGGGCGGCTTGAAGTCGCCGAACCGTTCGGTGAACACGGAGAAGGCCCGTTCGACCGGTGCCTCGACGACGATCTGCCTACGGACGACCGCGGCCGCTGCCTGCGTCATGACTTCTCCTTTGCCGGTTGTTCGACGACGTCCTTGTAGCTGGCCAGCGCACGGTTCCAGAACGTGTCGAGCTGATCGCGAAGTGCTCCCACGCCGACCGGGTTGAGGCGATAGATCCGGCGGGTGCCGGCCGCGTGCTCGGTGACGAGCCCCGCGTCTTTCAGCACCTTCAGGTGCTGGGACACCGCTGGCCTGCTGATCGGCAGGTCGTCGGCGAGCTCGCGGACCGCCCGGGGACGTTCGGCGAGGCGGTCGAGGATGGTGCGCCGGGTGCGATCGCCCATCGCGCTCCAGCCATCGCCAGGTTGGTAAGCTTTCACGAACGGTAAGTATTACCTTACTGGTCGCCGCTCGTCAAGATGCCGGGGCAACGGCGCGGGATTAATCCCGGCCGATCAAAGACGGTCGGTTCGAGCAGGCACCTGTGGAGTTCGGCGGGATGTCATGCCAGCGATGCTCGGGCCGCCGTCTCGATGGAGGCTGCGCTGTGGAGCACGGACGAATGACCGGCCGCCGTGGCTACTCCGGGGTCTTCGGCCCGAGTAGCTTGAGTGCGTTTCCGCAGGTCAGGGGTGGAGCCGACGCTCGGATTCGAACCGAGAACCGCCCGATTACAAGTCGGGTGCGCTGCCAATTGCGCCACGCCGGCGGGTACGCCGACGATCGTAACGATCCGACCTCGTGCGCCGCGGACACACCAACCCGGCCCACGGGCTCGCCGGACCGTCGGTCATTACGGCGACAATCAGCGGGTGCGGGTCGTCGTGGTGGACAGGCGGGATGGCAGCGGCGTGCTGCAGCCGCTCCACGACGACGATGCCCCGGCCGGACCACCGGAGCCGACCGACGACCTCGCCACCGCGATCGCCCGCCGCGAGGAAGCCGAGCATCCGCGCTGGGTGTGGGCCGACACCGCGGACACCTATCCCCTGCTGGTCGAGGCGGGGATAAGGGTCGAGCAGGTGCACGACCTCGCGCTCACCGAAGCGACCGTGCTCGGTCACGCAGGACGGTGGGGCGCCCCGCGCAGCCTCGCGGCGGCCTGGGCCCGGGCGCACGGCGGGGCCGAGCCCGCGGATCGCGCGCAGCGCCTCGACCGGACCGGTCAGCAACCGCTCTTCGACGCGGTCGGTGACGGACTGCCAGCGGGGGTCGACCCGCTCGAGGCGGCCATCGCCGTGCACGCCGCGCAGCGGCGCTGGATCCGAGCACCCGAGCCGCATCCGGCGTACGAGTCGACGCCGGTCAGCCCGCGATCCCTCGACCTGCTCGTGGCCGCCGACTCGGCCGGTGCCCTGGCTGCGGTCGAGATGAGTCACGCCGGCCTTCCCTGGCGACCCGATGTGCACGACCGACTGCTCACCGACGCGCTCGGCCCGCGGCCGACGCACGGCGCGCGCCCGGCGAAGCTGCAGGCACTGGCCGACGAGGTCGCCGCCGCGCTGGCCACGCCCTACCTCAACCCCGACTCACCGGCCGAGGTCGTGCGGGCCTTCGGCCGCGCCGGCGTCACGGTCACCTCGACCCGGGCCCATGTGTTGCGCGAGATCGACCACCCGGCGATCGCGCCGCTCCTCTCTTACAAGGCACTCGTCCGGTTGCACACCGCGCACGGGTGGGCCTGGCGGGACACCTGGGTGCGCGACGGTCGGTTCCACCCCGAATACGTGCCGGCCGGCGTCGTCTCCGGCCGGTGGGCGAGCCGCGGCGGTGGCGCGCTGCAGATCCCCCGGGTCGTGCGAGGCGCCGTCGTCGCCGATCCGGGGTGCGTGCTGGTGGTCGCCGACGCACAGCAGCTCGAGCCCCGGGTGCTGGCGGCGCTGGCCGCCGATCCGGACATGACGCAGGCGGCGGCCGAGGGGGATCTCTACGCCGGACTCGCGGCGCAGGCGTTCGGTGGCGACCGCGCCCAGGCGAAGGTCGGGCTGCTGTCGGCGATGTACGGCGGCAGCAGCCCGGCGCTGGCCACCCTGACCCGGCGTTATCCCGCGGCGCTCGCCCTCGTGGAGGCCGCGGCCCGGACCGGGGAGGCGGGTGGCATGGTGCGCTCGGTACTCGGCCGCACCAGCCCGCCGCCCGGACCGGGTCAGGACGACCTCGGGGAGCAGCAGGCGCTGCGGCGGGCCCGCGACTGGGGCCGGTTCACGCGCAACTTCCTTATCCAGGCGTCCGCCGCCGACTGGGCCGCCGTGCTGCTCGCACTCCTGCGGCGGCGGCTGGCCGTGATCGCCGACGGCGCGGCCGAGCTGGTGTTCTTCCAGCACGACGAGGTCGTGGTGCACGGCCCGGCCGGCTCCGGCGACGACGTCGCCCGGGCGGTCACCGAGGCCGCGGAGGAGGCGACCCGCCTCGTCTTCGGCGCCACCCCGGTCCGGCTCCCGCTCACCACCGCCGTCGTCGCCGACTACGCCGCCGCGAAATGAGCCAGCCGTCGCCTACTACCTCACCGCGACTCGGCACGGACACTCCCTAGTCGCCGGGAGCCGGGCCGGTGGACCGGCGTACGACGAGGAAGGTCGGCAGCACCACCCGGCGTGCCTCCGGACCGTCGGACAACACCAACCGACCGGCGACGGTGCCCTTATCCAGCATCGGCTGGTGCACGGTGGTCAGGCCGACCCGTTCGGCCTCCGTTACGTCGTCGAAGCCGGTGACCGACAGCGCGCCGGGCACGGCCAGCCCGCGCCGCTCCGCCTCCGCGAGCACGCCGAGGGCGAAGACGTCCGTGGTGCACGCGATCGCGGTGAGCTCGGGATGCTCGGCCAGCAGCGCCGCGGCCGCCACGGCACCGGCGTCGACCGTGTGGTCGAACCGCTCCTGCACCGGTACGTCGGCCCAGTCGATCCCGCCCGCACCGAGCCCGTCGGCCAGGCCGTCGAGCCGGGCCCGCTCGAGGGCGTACGCCGCCGCCCGTTGCCGTTCGATGCTTGCCCGCCCGTCGTTGCGCTCGAGCGTGAGGCGGCTGCACACCACCCCCACCCGTCGGTGCCCCAGATCGACCAGGTGCCGGCCGATCGCCGCGCACGCGGCGCGGTCGTCGACACCGACCCAGTCGACGTCGTCCACGCGCAGCGGTTCGTCGACAATCACCGTGCGCACCGGACGCCGCAGTGCCTCCGCCACGTGCGGGTCGTCGTCGGGCATGGAGTAGATGACGAACCCGTCCACGCCGGCCCGCGCGACCGAGTCGGGGTCACCGGGCTGACCCGGTCCGGCCGGGACGAGCAGCAGGCTGGTGCCGGCACCCTCGCAGGCCAACGCCAGGCCTTCGAGGAAGGCGACCGCGGCCGGGTCGCGGAAGGCGTAGGACAGGGTCTCGGTGAAAAGGAGGCCGACCGCGCCGGCGCGACGGGTCCGCAGGCTGCGGGCGACCGGGTCCGGGCCGGCGTAGCCGATCCGGCGGGCGGCGTCGAACACCCGCTGGCGCAGGTCGGGCGAGAGCTGATCGGGACGGTTGTAGGCGTTGGACACCGTCGTCCGCGAAATCCCGAGCTCAGCCGCGATCGAGGCGAGCGTCGCCGAGTGGCGGGGACGCGGCGGGCGGGGCATCGTCGCACCGTAGTCAGCCCTGAGCAGGGCTGGTCAACTGCGCTACCGCTGATCGGCCGATGGGACCGCCAGCAAACTCGTGATAACAACGTGGTCGCCAACTAATGACGTATCGCGAGGTCATCAGTTAGGTTGTACCGCGATCCCCCAGAGCTGCGGGGTGCAATGTCCCCGCTTGACCAGATTTCCTGAAAGGACGCCTCCATGGCAGAGGTCGCCTACGTCAATGCATCTCGGATCTACCCCGGCAACCCCACGCCGGCTGTCAACGAGCTGAGTCTCGACATCTCCGACGGCGAGTTCATGGTGCTGGTCGGTCCTTCCGGTTCCGGTAAGACGACCGCGCTGCGGATGCTCGCCGGCCTGGAAGACATCGACCAGGGCGAAGTGCAGATCGCCGGCAAGGATGTTTCGAACAAGCCGCCCAAAGACCGTGATATCGCCATGGTCTTCCAGAACTACGCGCTCTACCCGCACATGAGCGTGGCCGACAACATGGGCTTCGCGCTCAAGTTGAAGGGCGTCTCCAAGGCCGACCGTGCGCAGCGGGTGCGCGAGGCCGCGAAGCTGCTCGACCTCGAGGCCTACCTCGACCGCAAGCCCAAGGCCCTCTCCGGTGGCCAGCGGCAGCGGGTCGCGATGGGCCGGGCGATCGTCCGCGAGCCGAGCGTCTTCCTGATGGACGAGCCGCTGTCCAACCTCGACGCCAAGCTCCGGGTCGAGACCCGTTCCAACATCGCCGCGCTGCAGGCCCGGCTCGGCACCACCACGGTCTACGTCACCCACGACCAGACCGAGGCCATGACGATGGGGCACCGCGTCGCCGTACTCCGCGACGGTCTGCTGCAGCAGTGCGCCACCCCGCGCGAGCTGTACGACAGCCCCAACAACGCCTTCGTGGCCGGCTTCATCGGCTCACCGGCGATGAACCTCAACAAGGTGCCGCTGGCCAACGGCGGCGCGCAGCTGGGGTCGCTCAGTGTGCCGCTGCCGAAGAACATCCTCGACGCGGCCGGCTCGCAGAACCTGCGCGAGGTGCTGCTGGGTGTCCGCCCGGAGGCGTTCACCATCACCTCCGACCCGAGCGGCCTGCCGCTGAAGGTCGATCTCGTGGAGGAGCTCGGGGCCGACGCCTACCTCTACGGCACCACCGACCTCGGTGACGAGGAGAAGTTCGTGGTGCGGGTCGACGGCCGGGTGCCGCCGCAGATGGGCTCGACGGTGCGCCTCGCCGTCGGCGACGAGGAGCTGCACGTGTTCAACCCCGAGTCCGGCGAGCGTCTGAACTAACGCCGCCGACAACCTCGGTTCATCGCACCGGATCGGGCCCGACCGTCAAGGTCGGGCCCGATCCGTCTTTGTGCCCGGTCTAGGACGACTGGCCGCCGTCGGCTGCCATCGAGATGATCGCGAACGACGCCCCGAACGGGTCGCTGAGCACGGCCATCCGCCCGTACGGCGAGTCCGCGGCCGGCCGCTGCACGGACGCGCCGTGCTCGACGGCCCACGCGAGCGACGCATCGGTGTCCTCGACACCGAAGTAGGGCAGCCAGTAGGACGGCACCTCCGCCGGCACCATCTCCGGCATCGGCATCCGGCCCCCGACCATGGAGTCGCCGAGCTTGAGCACGGAATAGTCGAAGCCGCCCTCGCCGTCACCCATCGGCTCGAACTCGTACGGGAACAGTGAGCGGTAGAAAGTCTCCGCCGCCGCGGTGTCGCGGGTGAGCAACTCGTTCCAAGACAGCGCGCCCGGCTCATTCACCCGCTGCGCACCGGTGTGCTGGCGGGCCTGCCAGAATCCGATGCCGGCTCCGGTCGGATCGAGCGCGAAGAACATCCGCCCTTGCTCCCCCACGTCCATCGGCTCGGCGACGACTGTCGCGCCACCGGCCTTCGCCGCGGCCGCGGTCGCGTCCGCGTCGTCGGTGGCGAGATAGGTGTTCCACATGGGAGGCGCGCTGGAATCCGGCATCTCCGGCATCAGCCCCGCGACGTTGCGACCGCCCTTGCGGCACAGCGTGTAAAAGCCGAACTCCTCCGGGCCGGTTTCGCACTCCCAGCCGAACAACCCGCTGTAGAAGGCCTTCGCAGCCTCCAGATCCGGCACCGTCTCATCCACCCAGCTCGGTGTCCCGGCGACATAACTCGAACGCTCGGACATTGCCTACCCCCTCGACGTCTGGTCAACGAGGTGAGTGTGGCGCAGGGGACCGACAATCTGCAGGGCTATCCGGCCCTACGGCGGCGGGCGACCTCGGCCAGCCCGACCGAGGCCGCGACGCCGGCGTTGAGCGACTCCGTTCCCGACGCGATCGGGATCGACACGCGCAGATCACACGTCTCACCGACGAGCCGGGACAGTCCCCGGCCCTCGGAGCCCACGACCAGGCAGATCGGGTCGACCGCGGCGTCGAGCCCGTCAAGGCTGGTCTCGCCGTCGGCAGCCAACCCGACCAGGAGCACCCCGGCCTTGGCGAAGCCCGACAGGGCACGGGCCAGGTTGGTGGCCCGGGCCACCGGCAGCCGCGCGGCCGCTCCCGCGCTGGTCCGCCACGCGGTCGCGGTCATCCCGGCCGCCCGGCGCTCGGGGATCACGACGCCGTGGGCACCGAACGCGGCCGCCGAGCGCACCACCGCACCCAGGTTGCGGGGATCGGTCACCCCGTCGAGTGCCACCAGCAGCGCCGGCTCGACCGCCTGCTGTGCCCGGGCGAGTAGGTCGTCAGGGTGCGCGTAGTCGAACGGGGGCACCTGCAGACCGATGCCCTGGTGCAGGACACCACCGGTCAGCCGGTCGAGCTCCGGCCGGCTCACCTCGAGGATCGGCACCCCCCGGTCGCCGGCCCGTCGTACCGCCTCGGCGACACGCTCGTCGACCTCGACGCCGAGTGCGACGTACAGCGCGGTCGCAGGCACCCGCGCCCGCAGCGCCTCGACCACCGGATTGCGCCCGACCAGGAGCTCCGGACCGTCCTTGACGCGCTGTCCGCCGCCGGCGCCGGCGGCCTTGGCGCGGCGCTGTGCCGGGTGGCCCGGTCGCTCCTCGGCGGGAGGCGTCGGCCCCTTACCGTGCAGCCGCTTGCGCCCTTGCCCGCCGGAACCGGCGACGGCGCCCTTCTTGCTGCCCGGAGCCCGGCGCGCGCCGCGCCGTCGCGAGTTACCTGCCATGTCGAACCAATCCGTCCGCGACGAGCCTGATCACTGACGCAGACTCCACCGGGGTCCGTGCGGAGTGTCCTCGACCACCACGCCGGCGGCGGTCAACTGGTCGCGGATCGCATCGGCCGCGGCGTAGTCCTTGCGGGCCCGCGCAGCCTGCCGCGCCTCGAGCGCCAGCCGGACCAGCCCGTCGATCACACCGGTCAGGTCGGCGTCCGCACCGCCACCCCATCGCGGGTCGCGCGGATCGAGACCGAGCACGTCGAGCATCGCCCGGACCGAGGTCACCGCGCCCCGCACCGCATCCTTCTCGCCGGCCGCCAGCGCGCGGTTGCCGTCGCGCACGACCTCGTGGATCGCCGCGAGTGCACGGGGTACGCCGAGGTCGTCGTCCATCGCCGCCGCGAAATCGGCGCACAGCACGCCGTCGGCCGGATCGACGTCACCGACCAGTTCCGTGGCGCGGTCGACGAAGCCTTCCAACCTTCGGTAGGCCGACGTGGCCTCCAGCATCGCTTCGTCGGAGGCCTCGATCATCGACCGGTAGTGCGGCGCGGCCAGGTAATAGCGCAGCTCGACCGGCCGCATGCTGGCCAGCACCTCGCTGACCAGCAGCGAGTTGCCGAGCGACTTCGACATCTTCTCCCCGGCCGTGGTCACCAGGCCGTTGTGCATCCAGTACGCCGCGAAGTCGTTCCCGGCGGCGTTGGACTGGGCGATCTCGTTCTCGTGGTGCGGGAACATCAGATCCATCCCGCCACCGTGGATGTCGAATGCAGGACCCAGATAACGCTCGGCCATCGCCGAACACTCGATGTGCCATCCAGGTCGACCGGTGCCCCATTCGGTCGGCCACGACGGCTCACCCGGCTTGGCCGCCTTCCAGAGCGTGAAGTCGCGCGGGTCACGCTTGCGCTCGTCGGTGTCGGCGTCGTCGGCGGGCTGCACGTTGTCCGGCCGCTGCCCGGACAGCCGGCCGTAGGGCGGCCAGGACGCCACGTCGAAGTAGACGTCGCCGCCCGAGGCGTAGGCGTGGCCCGCCGCGATCAGCCGCTCGATCAGCGCGACCATCTCCGGGATGTGGCCGGTGGCCCGCGGCTCAACCGTCGGCGGCAGGCAGCCGAGCGTCTCGTACGCCTGCGAGAAGGCGCGCTCGTTACGCGCCGCAACCAACCACGCCGGCACACCCTCCTGGGCGGCCTTGGCGATGACCTTGTCCTCGATGTCGGTGACGTTGCGGCAGAAGATGACCGCGTGGCCGGTGCGCAGCAGCCACCGGTGCAGGATGTCGAAGTCGACCGAACCGCGGACGTGACCGATGTGCGGCGGCGCCTGCACGGTCGCGCCGCACAGGTAGATCGACACCACACCATCGACGCGCGGCCGCAGTTCGCGGACCGCGCGCGTGGCGGTGTCGTAGAGGTGCAAGGTCACGCGAGCGAGTCTACGCAGGACGACAGAGGGGCGCGGTCGCGCTCAGCCTGCCTCGATGTAGGCGTGCTGCAGGTAGTCGTGGACCGCCTGCTCCGGTACCCGGAAGGAGCGGCCCACCCGCACCGCCGGAAGCTCGCCGGAGTGCACCAGCCGGTAGACCGTCATCTTGGAGACCCGCATCATCGCGGCGACCTCGGCGACCGTCAGGAACGAGACCTGCGCAGGAAGAGAGTTGGGGCTCGGTGTGGACACGTCAGGCTTAGGCGCGTCTGGCCGCGGTTCTTGGGCCCCCGACGACTTCGAGGAAGACGCCATCACGTCACCGGACCTTCCGCACGTGATGAGCAGTCGCCCTTCCCCAGCGGTGGGCGAGAGACACGCACGTGCTTCACTCAGAGTAGCGGTACGGATGTGACACGTGCGCTGGAACGCCCAAGAACCACTATTCGTGGGCCCGGCCAAGCTCCCGGCTGCGGTCGCGGGCGGCCTCGATCGCGGCGAGCAGGGCGGCCCGGACGCCGTGGTTCTCCAATTCCCGGATCGCGTTGATGGTGGTCCCGGCCGGCGAGGTGACCGCCTCCCGCAGCCGGACCGGATGCTCCCCCGTGTCCCGCAGCATCACCGCTGCGCCAAGAGCCGTCTGCACAAGCAGATCGGCCGCCACCGTGCGGGGCAGGCCGAGCAGGATTCCGGCGTCGGTCATCGCCTCGACGAGGTAGAAGAAGTACGCCGGGCCGCTGCCGGAGAGCGCGGTCACGGCGTCCTGCTGCGATTCCGGCACCCGCAACACCCGCCCCACCGGCCTCAGCAGTTCCTCCGCGAGGGCCAGGTGGTGCTCCTCGGCGTGCGACCCGGGACTGAGCGCACTCATCGCCTCGTCGACGAGGACCGGGGTGTTGGTCATGACCCGCGCCACCGGGGTGCCCGGCGCGAGCCGCCGCTCGTAGAACGCGGTCGGGATGCCGGCCGCGAAGGACACGATCAGCGTGCCGGAGTCGACCGGGTCGACGAGTTCGTCGACCAGCGCGTCGACGTCCTGCGGCTTCACCGTCACCAGCAGCACTTCGGCCTCCGCGGCGGCCTCCGCGTTTCCGACCGCCCGTACGCCGTAACGCTCGGTGAGTTCCTTGGCCCGCTCCGCACGGCGGGTGGTGACCAGCACGTCCTCGGCCCGCCGGCCGGCGCGCAGCATTCCCGACAGCAGCGCCTCGCCGAGCTTGCCGGCGCCGAGCACGGCGAGTCGCGTCATCGAAACTCCTCAGGATTTTGTCGTGAGCGAGCGGAGGAAGAAGCCGACGTTCGCGGGCCGTTCGGCCAATCGACGCATCAGGTAGCCGTACCACTCGTCGCCGTAAGGGATGTAGACGCGCATCGTTTCGCCGGCGTCGACGAGCCGGCGCTGTTCGTCCGGCCGGATGCCGAAAAGCATCTGGAATTCATAGCTCCCCCGCTCGCGGCCGTACCACCGCGCCCGCTCGCCGGCGATGGCGACGAGGCGTGGGTCGTGGGTGGCCACCATCGGGTGCCCGTCGCCGGCCATCAAGACGTTGAGGCAGCGCACGTAGGACTTGTCGACGTCTTCCTTGTCCTGGTAGGCAACGGATTCCGGCTCGCTGTAAGCACCTTTGCAGAGGCGGACCCGCGAACCCTCGTGGGCGAGTTCCCGGCAGTCTCCCTCGGTACGCCGCAGGTAGGACTGCACGACCGCACCCGTCGCCGGGAACTCCTTGCGCACCTCGGCGAGGATGCTCAGGGTCGACTCGGTCGTGGTGTGGTCCTCCATGTCGAGGGTGACGGTGGTGCCGGCGGCATCGGCAGCGGCGCAGATCTCGGCCGCGCAGTCACGGGCCAGCGACTCGTCGAGCAGTTGGCCGACCGCGGAGAGCTTCAGGCTCACCTCGCTGTCGCCGGCCAGCCCCTCGTCGTGCAGCCGCTGAAGGACCTCGACGTAGGCCGAGGTGGTCGTGGCGGCCTGCGCCGGCTCGACGCAGTACTCCCCCAGCCGGTCCAGCGAACTGCGCAGGCCGTCGGCGGCCAGGGACCGCACGACGGCGACGGCGTCGTCGACGGACTCACCGGCGACGTACCGGCCGACGACGTTCCTGCTGACCGGCAGCGTCGACACCCAGCGCTTGACCCGGTCGTTGGCCGCCGCGGCGAGGATCACGGAGCGGAGCATGGGCAACAGGTTACGGCCCCGGTTCGGACACCGGTGCAGGCTCAGGCGTCGGCGAGTTCGGTGGGCACGGTCACGACGTCGACCAGCGCACCGTTGCGCCATACCGTGATCTCCAGCCGCCGGCCGATCGCGTCCTCGACCATCAACTGCTGCACCTGCGTGCTGGTCGTCAGGGGGGCGCTGCGGGCGGCGACCAGGATGTCGCCGATCTGCAGGCCCGCCTTGGCCGCGGGGCTCGCAGGGATGATCTCGGCGACCCGCAGGCCTCCCGGTCGGCCCAGCTTGTGGACCAAGGCTGGGGGCAGCGGCGCCTGGGCGGCGACCAGCCCGAGCCACGCACGGCGTACCCGGCCTTGGGTCATCAGGGCAGTGATGATCTGCCGGGTGGTCTCGTTGATCGGGACGGCCAGTCCCAACCCCACCCCGGCGACCGCGGTGTTCACGCCGACCATCCGCCCGGCCGAGTCGGAGAGAACGCCGCCGCTGTTTCCCGGGTTGAGCGCCGCGTCGGTCTGGATCACCTCGTCGACGACCCGCCCTGCCCGGGTGGGCAGCGACCGGCCGAGCGCCGAGACGATTCCGGCGGTCACGCTGCCGGCGAGGCCGAGCGGATTGCCGAGCGCCACGACGAGCTGACCGACCCGCAGCACAGCGGCGTCCCCGAGCTCCACCGGAGGAGGCACGTCGCCGCGGGCCCGCAGCACGGCGAGATCCGACAGCGGATCGCGCCCGATCACATCGGCCCGGACCTCGACGCCGTCGGCGAATGCTGCCTCGACGGAGTCCGCGCCTTCGATGACGTGAGCGCTGGTCAACAGGAATCCGTCGGAGGTCAGCACGCTCGCGCTCCCGGCGCCCTGGGCCCGCCGGGTCCGCACCCGGACGCTGGCCACGCTCGGCAGGACGCGGTCGGC
This sequence comes from Mycobacteriales bacterium, assembly GCA_036497565.1. NCBI lineage: Bacteria > Bacillati > Actinomycetota > Actinomycetes > Mycobacteriales > Mycobacteriales bacterium. The sequence goes on along the minus strand of DASXJE010000175.1, from coordinate 8,182 downwards.
GACCGCGACGATCGTCGCCGAATAGGCATCCAACGCGTCATTCTCTGCCATGACCGGTCAACCGCTGCCGCGCTCCGGCTGTGCCACCGTTCGCCCAGAGCGCAGCCGGCACATTAAGATTCTTCCCACGAGTGAAGAAAAAAGGAGGTCCACATGGCGGCCTCAGCCCAAGTCCCGGGGTTCACGCCCAGTGCCAACGCGCTGCGGTTCACGAATTCGTTCCCGCACGAGCCCGACGTGCAGATCAACCTCGGCCGGGCGGGAACCGTCGGGATCGGGGACGCCAGCCGGGGCCTGTGCGGCGGGATGGTGTTCGCCGTCCGGGACCTCTTCGAGGCCCATGCGCTGCCCCCGCACGAGACCGATCCGCCGCACCGGGACAATCCGCTCTTCGGCTTCCTCGTCCGGCGGCTGATCGACAGCTTCAACCTGCCGCTGGGGGTGGTGCAGTACTACCGCTGGATGGCCACGCCCGGCCACGACATGGGGATCGGCTCGCTCACCCGCCACGGTGTATCCCGGATGACCATCAACGACAACTGGCCGCAGGTGCGGGCCGACATCGACGCCGGCCACCCCAGCCCGCTCGGGCTGGTCACGGTCGCCTCGCTCAACCCCGGCGACCTCGGCAAAAACCATCAGGTGCTCGCTTATGCCTACCAGCTCAGCGATTCCGCCGAGCTGACGCTGTCGGTGTACGACCCCAACACCGGTGCCGACGACGACGTCCGGATGTCGCTGAAGCTCTCCAACCCGGCCCGCGAGACGCCCATCAGCCACAACATCAACATCGCCGAACCGGTCCGCGGGTTCTTCCGGGTGCGCTACCGGCCGGCCGACGTAGCGGCCTTCGCCTCCGCCGCCGACGACGAGCCGGTGGCTTAGCGCAGGATCGACGGGGCGGCGAAGTGCAGCCGGGTGTAGGCGAGGGCCTCGGCGAGATCCTCCTCGCGGCGTTCGCGGTTGGGGACCCGCCGGGTGTTGACCTCGACCACGATCGCGCCGGTGAAGTCACGTTGGGCCAGCCGCCCGAGCACCTCGCCGCACGGCTGGTTGCCGCGACCGGGCACCAGGTGCTCGTCCCGGCCGGTGCCGAGCCCGTCGCCGACGTGCAGGTGGGTGAGCCGATCGCCCATGGCGTCGAACATCTCCAGCGCATCGCTGCGGGAGACCGCCGTATGCGACAGGTCGAGGGTGAGGTGTGAGTAGTCGCCGTTGACCGGAGCCCAGTCCGGCGCGTAGGCGGACACCTCACGACCCCGCATCCGCAATGGATACATATTCTCCACAGCGAAGCGGACCGCCGTCTGCTCCGCCATCCGGTCCAGGCCGGCGCGGAAGCCGCTGACGTAACTGCCCTGCCAGCGGAACGGCGGATGGACGACGACCGTGGCGGCACCCAACGTCTCGGCAGCCGCGCGGCTGCGCTCCAGCTTCCCCCAGGGGTCGGTGCCCCACACCCGCTGCGTGATGACCAGGCAGGGTGCGTGCAGGGCCAGCACCGGAAGCCCGTAGTGGTCGGACAACCGGCGGAGGGCGGCGACGTCCTGACTCAGCGGGTCGGTCCACACCATGACCTCGACCCCGTCGTACCCGAGCCGGCTGGCGATCTCGAAAGCCGCGGCGGTGGACTCCGGATAGACCGAGGCGGTCGACAGGCCGATCGGCGCGGGCGGCACCGAGACCGTGGCCATCAGTCCGCCTCCGCGGGCAGCGCCGGATCACGGTGCAGCTCGGCGAGCCGGGCCAGCTGCGCCTCGCTGACCCGGCGGGTGGACAGCGGCGGCAGCTCGTCGAGCGCGAAGAAGCCGACGTCGGTGGTCTCGCCGTCCAGGCCCGCCTCGGGTTCGGTGTCGTCCCGTCGCTCGCACAGGAAGAACAGCTTCCAAACGTGGAACGGCGGCCCGCTACCCAGATGGCCGTTGCTGACGTTCCCGTCGTAGACGGCCGCGACCCGGGTGGCCCGGACCGCGAGCCCCGCCTCCTCGGCAAACTCCCGCTCGACGGCCGACGTCGGGGTATCGAGTACGTCGGCCCAACCCCCGGGCAACGTCCACCGGCCGTCGGAGGCCTCGCGGACCAGGAGCACCCGGTCCCCGTCGAAGAGCGCGCCGCGCACATCGACGTGCGGGGTGGCATATCCGCCGTCGACGCTCATGATGCTCGAGATCTCAGCGGCCGGTACGTCGGTGAGCAGGCCCAGCAACGAGGCCGACAGCTCGGCGAGCCGGGCGTAGCGCTCGGTGTCGTAGTGGTCCTGCGCGAAGGCGGTCCCGGTCTGTGCCATCGCGGCGAGCTCGACCGCGATGCGACGCAGGTGCTCAGCGGTTGCGGCCCCGTCCGGTGCGGCCCCGTCAGCAGTCACGCCCCCACCCTATGGGCGCGCGACCTGAGGCGGGCCTAGGCGAGTGAGCTCTGGGCCTCGCTGAGCCCGATCGGGTCGTCGGTGTCGGACTCGTCGATGCCGGTCAGCCAGTCGAGCCGGCGCAGGATCACGCCCTCCCGTAGCGCCCAGGGGCAGATCTCGACGAGGTCGGCACCGATCTCCCGCATGGCCGCCTCTGCCACCACCGCACCGGCGAGCAGCTGGTGCGAGCGGGCCGAGCTCACCCCTTCCAGCTCGGCGAGCTGGTCGGCCTCGATCCGGGAGATGAAAGCGATCGTCTGGCGGAGTCCGGTGACAGTGAGCTCGCGGCGCACCCGAGGGCCGGCCGCCGACGGCGCGGCACCGGTCAGCCGGGCCAGCGACCGAAACGTCTTCGAGGTCGCCACCACCCGGTCGGGCGTGCCGGCGGCCTTCACCTCGGTCAGTTCGGACCCGATGAGGTCGTCGACGTAGGCGCGGAGCTTGGCGACCTTCGACCGGGAGGGCGGATCGCCGGAGAGACGCTCCCGGGTCAGCCGGCCCGAGCCGAGCGGCAGGGACACCGCCGCGTCCGGCTCCTCGTCGATCCCGGTCGCCACCTCGAGCGAGCCACCACCGATGTCGAACACCAGCAACCGTCCGGCGCTCCACCCGAACCACCGGCGTACGGCGAGGAACGTGAGCCGCGCCTCCTCGACCCCGGTGAGCAGCTGCAGATCGACCCCGGCCTCCTCGCGAACGCGGTCGAGGACCTTGCCGGAGTTGACCGCGTCCCGGACCGCGGAGGTGGCGAACGCCAGCAGGTCGTCACATCCGAGCCGGGCCGCCTCGGTGCGTGCGGTCTCGGCGGCTGAGACCAGTGCATCAGCACCGCGCTTGGTCAGCCGGCCGTTGTCCGTGACGTGCTCGGCAAGGCGCAGCACACTCTTCTGCGAGTGGGTCGGCGTCGGGTGCGCGCCCCGGTGCGCGTCAACGACGAGCAGGTGGACGGTGCTCGACCCGACATCCAACACACCAAGGCGCATGGGATCACCGTAGTTGACCCCCTAGGGTGGGGGCGTGGTCAAATCTGTGAGCGCGTCCGACCCCCGCAGCCGCGAAGTCGGTCTGGACTTCGCGCGCGAATGGGTCGAATTCATCGATCCCGACGACGAGGAACACATGGTCCGGGCCGATCTGACCTGGTTGTGCTCCCGGTGGACCTGCATCTTCGGTCAGGGCTGCCACGGCGTCGTGGGCCGGCCAGACGACGGATGCTGCAGCCACGGAGCGTTTTTCTCCGACGCCGCCGATGAGAAGCGGGTGCGCCGCATGGCCCGCGAGCTCGACCCGTCCACGTGGCAGCACGCCAGCCTCGGCCAGCGCAAGGGGATCAGCGTCCGCGATTCGATCGGCGAGGAGAAGGACCGCAGGCGTACCCGTCGCGTCGACGGGGCCTGCATTTTCCTCAACCGCCCGGGTTTCTCCGGCGGTGCGGGTTGCGCGCTGCACGCGTTGGCCCTGCGGACCGGACGGCACCCGCTCGAGACCAAGCCCGACGTCTGCTGGCAGCTGCCCATCCGGCGCGACCAGGAATGGGTCGAGCGGCCCGACGACACCAAGGTTCTCGTGAGCACCATCACCGAGTTCGACCGGCGGGGCTGGGGCACCGGCGGACACGATCTGCACTGGTGGTGCACGTCGTCGCCTGAGGCGCACGTCGGCGGCGAGCCGCTCTACGTGTCCTACGCGCCGGAGCTCACCGCACTGATCGGGCAGCCTGCCTACGAAGAGCTGTCCCGGCTGGCCGCCGAGCGCCTTGAGCGCGGCCTGGTCGCGCCGCATCCCGCCGGCGTGGAGTGACACCTCGCTGAACCGCAATCGGGCCCACGGCGTACGTCAACCGGGGGTTGGATCCGAGGAGGTCAGCACATGGCGCTACCAGCCACGATGTCCACGCCGTTGCGTGCTCCGGAGCGCTGGGTGCTCGCCGTCGCGGCGCTCGTCGCGAGCGTCGCGCACATCCCGGTGACGCCTGAGCACCTGACCGAGGCGCCCTACATGGGGGTCCTTTTCGTGCTCCTCAGCGTCGCGTGCGTGGTGTTGGCCGGGATCGCGCTCGTCCGCGACGTCCCCGCCGTCTACCTGGCCTCGGCCGCGGTCTGCGGCCTGGCGATCGTCGGATACGCCGCCACCAGGCTCGTGGCGTTCCCCATGCTCGGCGACGACGTCGGCAACTGGCTCGAGCCGCTCGGGGTCGTCTCGATCCTCAGCGAGGCGGTCGTCGTCGGCGCGGCGCTCAGTGCGTTGCGCCGGGGATTCGGCCGGCCCGGGCGGACTCAGCTCTCGAACTTGTAGCCCAGCCCGCGGACCGTCACGAGGTGGCGCGGGTTGCCGGGGTCGGGCTCGACCTTGGCCCGCAGCCGCTTGACGTGGACGTCGAGGGTCTTGGTGTCGCCGACGTAGTCGGCGCCCCACACGCGGTCGACGAGCTGGCCGCGGGTGAGCACCCGTCCGGCGTTGCGCACCAGCAGCTCGAGCAGGTCGAACTCCTTCAGCGGAAGGGCGACCTGGTCGCCGCGCACGGTCACCACGTGCCGGTCGACGTCGACCCGTACCGGCCCGGCCTCGATGGTGGAGGACACCAGCTCCTCCGGCTCCCCGTGGCGGCGGAGTACGGCGTTGATCCGGGCCACCAGTTCCCGGGACGAGAAGGGCTTCGTGACGTAGTCGTCGGCCCCGAGCTCGAGGCCGACAACCTTGTCGACCTCACTGTCCCGCGCGGTCAGCATGATGATCGGCACGGTGGAGCGGTGCCGGAGCGTCCGGCAGACCTCGGTGCCGGGGAGGCCCGGAAGCATCAGGTCGAGTAGCACCAGATCTGCACCACGTCGGTCGAACTGACCCAGCGCGTCTGGGCCGGTCGCGGCGACGTCGACCTCGAACCCTTCGCGACGGAGCATGTAGGACAACGCATCGGAGAACGACTCCTCGTCCTCCACCACAAGCACGCGGGTCACCTGGTTCCTCTCACCTCGGCCGCCGCCCCGGCGGCGATGGGCACGACCCGGTCAGGGGCGCGGCGCGGATCGCGACCGACGACGGCCGGCAGACGCAGGGTGAACGTCGATCCGGAGCCCTCCACGCTCCACAGCGTGACGCTGCCGCCGTGATTGGTCGCGACGTGCTTGACGATCGACAGACCCAGGCCGGTGCCTCCGGTGGCCCGGGACCGGGCGGGATCGGCGCGGTAGAAACGCTCGAAGATCCGCTCGTGTTCGTGGTCGGCGATCCCGATCCCCTGGTCGGCGACGGAGATCTCGACGTATGCGCCGGAGCCTTCGGCGTCGGCCTCGTCGCTCGCGGCCCGCAGCCTGGTGCCGATCGCGACCCGGGTCTTCGGCGGGCTGTAGGCGATGGCGTTGCCGATCAGATTGACCAGGGCCATCACCAGCTGGGTCTCTTCGCCACGCACCACCAGATCCGGCCGTCCCCCGCACACCACGGTGATTCCCGCCGTCTCCGCCGCGAGGCGGGTGCTGTCCACGGCCTCAGCGACGACCCGGTCGACGGACACGGTGCTGGCCGTGGACGGCAGCGGGTCGGCGCCCTGCAGGCGGGACAGCTCGATCAGCTCCTGCACCAGCCGGCCGAGCCGGTCACCCTCGTGGTGGATCCGGGCCGCGAACCGGCGTACCGCCTCCGGGTCGTCCGAGGCCTCGACGATGGTCTCGGCGAGCAGGGTCAGCGCTCCGACCGGCGTCTTGAGCTCGTGGCTGATGTTGGCGACGAAGTCCCGGCGTACGGCGGCGAGCCGGCGCGCCTCGGTGATGTCCTGCAGGAAGAGCGCGACGTAGCCCGACTCGACCAGCGGGGTGACATAGACGCTGACCGCGACCGGGTGGTGGCCGAGCCGGGAATCCGGCAGGTCGACGAGCACCTCGCGAGCCTCGCCACTCGCCCGCGCCTCGCGGGCGAGCCGGTGCAGCTCTTCGACGATGAGATGCCCGCCGCGCACCACGCCCATCTCGCGCACCGCGGCGTTGGCGAGGGCGACGTCGGAAGAGACGTCGAGGACGACGACGGCCAGCTGCATGACCTCCGGCAGCCGGCGGAGCACCGGCGCGGGGACGAGGAGCTCCGGCGCGGTCTCCCCGGGGAGCCGCGGCGCCGTCGCCCGCCGCCGGGCAGCAGCGTCCCGCCGGCCGAGCAGCCAACCCAGAACCAGCCCGACGGCCAGCGCGGCGAGGACGCCGAGAGTGATGCCCAGCGCCAAAGTCACATAACGATGGTAGGCATTACAGGAGAGCCCTGCCTCCCCGCCGGGCCCGCTGACCTGGGCAGAAGGGCAGAGTTCACCCGTCGTACGACAAGGGTTCACCACAGCTGGGGCGGCGCGTGGCCTCGCGGAGCGACGGTCAGGGGACCCGGTAGCTGAATGAGGACTGACGATGCGTGACAACTTCCATGATGAGCTCGACAAGATCGGGACAGACCTGGTCGAGATGACGCATCTCGTCGCATCGGCCATGTCCCGGGCGACCACCGCCCTGCTCGACGCCGACGTGGCGCTCGCCGAGAGCGTCATCAGTGCCGACGAGCGGATCGACGAGCGCTACCGGCACGTGGAGGAGCAGGCGTTCGACCTGCTCGCCCGCCAGCAGCCGGTGGCCGGCGACCTCCGCACCCTGGTGACCAGCCTCCGGATGGTCACCGAGCTGGAACGGGCCGGTGACCTCGCTCTGCACATCGCGAAGGTCGCCCGGATGCGCTACCCCACCTCCGCCGTACCCCCCGAGCTACGGGCCACCGTGCGGGAGATGGGCCAGGTCGCCGAGCGGATCATCGCCAAGGCCGGCAGCGTCATCGCCGGCCGGGACGTCGGTCGAGCGGTCGAGCTCGAGGCCGACGACGACGTCATGGACGCGCTGCACCGCCAGTTGTTCACCGAGCTCCTCTCGGAGAGCTGGCCGTACGGCGTGGAGACCGCGGTCGACATCGCCCTGCTCGGCCGCTACTACGAGCGGTTCGCCGACCACGCCGTCTCCGTGGCCCGCCGGGTGGTCTACCTGGTCACCGGAGAGCTGCCCGAGACCGCCTGAGCCCACCCGCGGGCGGCTGCGCGGGGCGACCCGCGGAATCCGGCGACAGCGGATGTCGTACTCGCATTTGGGCTCAAATTTGCGAGTACAGCGTCCGATTATGGCCGTGACGACGATGCGGCGCTGGGTACGGGAACGGGTGGCCGCGCCGGTGGTGGTGGGCGGTCCGCTCGCGTTAGTCTTGCGACGCCGTACTTGACGGCTCGGCGTCGAGATACCAGAGATATGTTAGCGCTATCATAGTGCTGATATAGTCTCCGGCATGCCTGACGATGCCCTGGACGGCGCCTTCATCGGACAGTTCCGCGCGTGTTTCGACGCGATGGCCGCCGACGTAGCCCAGACACTTGTCGACCTCGGCCTGTCCGACTACCGCCCGCGGTTCTCGGCGGTCATCCGCATCGTGGCCGCGGACGGTCCCTCCACCATTCGTCACATCACGCAGCGGATGAACACCACGCATTCGGCGGGTAGTCAGACCGTGTCGGAGATGTCGACGCGCGGCCTGGTCGAGCTGCGGGCCGGTTCGGACGCCCGCCAGCGGCTGGTGCACCTGACCCGCAAGGCGCAGCGGTTACGCCCGCTGATCGACGCGGAGTGGGCGGCGACGTCGGCCGCCATGCGCGAGCTCGGCACCGAGTTGAGTGCGCCGTTGGACACCATCGCCCGCGAGCTTGCCGAGGCACTACAGCGCCGCGGGTTCCACGACCGCATCGCCATGCACCTCGAGACAGGC
>DASXJE010000174.1 GCA_036497565.1 Mycobacteriales bacterium | reverse complement strand
CCGCCGTGACATGCAGACCGAGGTCATCCGACTGCACCATGAGGTCGGTAAGACGATGGTGTTCATCACCCACGATCTGTCGGAGGCGCTCAAGCTCGGCGACCGGATCCTGATCATGCGCGATGGGCGGATGGTGCAGATCGGTACGGGCGACGAGCTGGTCGGCGCTCCGGCCGACGACTACGTCCGCGACTTCGTTCGCGATGTACCGAGGGCCAACGTGCTTACCCTCAAGTGGATCATGCGTCCGCCCCGGCCCGAGGATCCGCTCGACGGGCCCGAGCTATCGCCGGATGTGGTGGTGCGCGAAGCCACCCGAGCCGTCCTTGCCGCGGACAAGCCGGTCAAGGTGGTGTCGAACGGCAACCTGCTCGGCGTGGTCGGCGATGAGGAGATCCTGGCCGTCGTGGCGGGCTCGGAAAGCGGAGCCTGATGGCAACCGTGGCGCCGCTGCGCGCCGTGCTGATCCGACCTGCCCGAGGGATGGTCGTCGCCGCGGTCCTGGTCGGGTGGCTGGTGCTGTGGCTGATCCTGCGTGGGATCAACACGCTGCCGCTGGGCGCCGCGCAATTGACCGACCTGCACCGCTCGCTCAACCAGCTCAACGACGCGATCGGCGCGAGCCGCGACAGCAATCCGATCTTTCTCTACTTCTTCAATGTGATCCGCCTGGTGGTCGGCGAGTTCACCGCCGTCATCCAGGCGATCATCGCGCAGCCCGCGTTCGGCGGCCCGATACCGCTGATCGGCTGGCTCGGCGCGGTCGCGCTGTTTGCCTGGATCTCCTTTGCGGTGGCTAACTGGCGAGTCGCGTTGCTCACCGCGGGCGGCCTGATCGTGGTCGGCCTGCAGGGGCTGTGGCAGGAGAGCATGGACACTCTCGCGCTCACCCTGTCGGCGGTGATCATCGCACTGCTGTTCAGCATCCCCCTGGGTATCTGGGCCGGGCTGTCCGACCGGGTCAACCGGATCATCACACCGGTGCTGGACTTCATGCAGACCATGCCGACGTTCGTCTACCTGGCACCGCTGACGCTGTTCTTCCTCATCGGTCCGGCGTCGGCGACCATTGCGACACTGATCTACGCCGCTCCGCCCGCGGTGCGGCTGACAGCGCACGGCATCCGGTCGGTCCCGCACGACACCCGCGAGGCCGGAGAGTCGCTGGGTTCGACGACGGGTCAGACCCTGACCAAGATCCTGCTGCCGTCCGCCAAGCGCACGATCGTCCTCGGTATCAACCAGACGATCATGGCAGCGCTGTCCATGGTCACCATCGCGGCGCTCATCGACGCGCCCGGACTGGGCAAGACGGTGGTGAAGGCGTTGCAGACACTCGACGTCGGAACCGCGTTCAACGCGGGCCTGGCGATCGTAGTGCTGGCGATCGTGCTCGACCGGGTGACCACCGCCGCCAGCGTCCGCGCGGAGGCCGTCCGCCGGCACGGGCCGGCGCGCTGGCCATGGCTGCGAACTACCTTGCTGGTCAGCGGTGGCGTGGCGACTTTGGTGGCGATCTGGCTGTCCCGCACATACGTGTGGGCCGCGGAGTTCCCCGGCGACGGCGGTCTGGGCAGCGCGATAGCGAAGGGCACCACGGCGGCCACGCTGTGGGTGCAGACGGCGCTCTCAACGATCACCGGTGTGATCAAGGACGTGATCACGGCAGTGCTGATCGAACCCCTGCAGGCGCTGCTGGTGACCTCGCCGTGGTGGCTGGTGGGCGCCGTGATCGTGGCGCTTACGGTGGTGATCGGCAACATGCGCGCGGCGGCGATCTCGGCGATCTGCGTGGCGCTGCTGGTCGCCTCCGGTGTGTGGCAGGACGCGATGACCACCCTAGCCATGGTGCTGGTGGCCACGGTGATCGTCATGGCCCTCGGCGTTGTGTTCGGCGTGTGGATGGGCCGCAACCGGCGCGCCGACCGGGTCATCCGACCGCTGCTCGACGCAGCGCAGACCATGCCGTCGTTCGTCTACCTGGTGCCTTTCCTGGCGTTGTTCGCGGCGACCAGGTTCACCGCGATCGCCGCGGCGATCGTGTTCGCCGCCCCGGTGGTCATCAAGATCATTGTTGATGGAGTTCGTGGGGTGTCGGCCACGACCGTCGAGGCGTCCATCGCGGCGGGGTCGAGCACCTGGCAGACGATCACTAAGGTCCAGTTGCCGATGGCTCGTGAGGCGCTGACCTTGGCGACCAACCAGGGCCTGATCTACGTGCTGTCCATGGTTGTGGTCGGTGGCCTGGTCGGCGCGGGCGCGCTCGGCTATGACGTGGTGGCCGGCTTCTCGCAGGGCGAGCTGTATGGCAAGGGGCTTGCGGCCGGGCTTGCCATCGTCCTGCTGGGGATCATGCTCGACCGGATCACCCAAGCGGCGGCGACCCGGTCGGGTCAGGCGATCCATCATCGTTGAGTTTGGTATCCGACGCGGCCTTGTGACCAGCGCGTCGTGAACAGGACACGGAGGGTTCGCACAGTGGCACCCAGAATGATCGGCACCTGTTCAGTTGTCCGGTGGACATGCATAGCGGCAGCCGCCGCGTTGGCGCTGGCCGGATGCGGCGGCGCCAAGGTCGGGGACACCGGCGGAGCCACCTCGTCCGGCGGCAGTTGCGGGAACGTCAACATCGCGGTCAACCCATGGGTGGGCTACGAGGCGAACGCGGCTGTGGTCGGCTACGTGCTGCAGAACAAAGTCAACTGCAAGGTCACCAAGAAGGACCTCAAGGAGGAGGTCTCCTGGCAGGGTTTCGGCACCGGCGAGGTGGACGCGGTGCTGGAGAACTGGGGCCACCCCGACCTGACGAAGAAGTACATAGAGGACCAGAAGACCGGGGTGGACGCCGGCTCAACGGGTGTCAAGGGGGTCATCGGTTGGTTCGTGCCACCGTGGATGGCCCAGCAGTATCCCGACATCACCGACTGGCACAACCTGAACAAGTACGCCCCGATGTTCAAGACCTCGGAGTCCGGTGACAAAGGACAGCTCCTCGACGGCGATCCGTCCTACGTGACGAATGACGAGGCGCTGGTCAAGAACCTGAACCTGAACTTCAAGGTGGTCCAAGGCGGCAGTGAGACGGCGCTGATCCAGGCGTTCAAGCAGGCCGAGGAGAAGAAGACCCCGCTGATCGCCTACTTCTACACGCCACAGTGGTTGTTCTCCGAGCTCAAGCTGGTTCAGGTGCACCTGCCGCCCTACACCGAGGGCTGTGACGCGAACCCCGAGAAGGTCGCCTGCGACTACCCGCCGTATGACCTGAACAAGGTCGTGAGCAAGAGGTTCGCCGACGCGAACGGGCCCGCGTACAAGCTGATCAAGAACTTCAGGTGGACGAACGAGGATCAGAACCAGGTCGCCCGGTCGATCGCCGAAGACAAGATGCCCCCGGATGCCGCGGCGAAGAAGTGGGTGGATGCAAACCCGGACAAGGTCAACGCCTGGCTGCCCGCGCCCTGACCGCGGGAGAGCCGGCGATCTCGTGCCTGGAGCGCGGTGTGGAACAGCCGCTGGCGGTCAACGGGACTGTCCCTGCAGCATCCGCTGTCGCCACCGCTCGGTCTCGGCCAGCTGGTTGAACGTGTAGACGTGCAGTCCGGCGACCCCCGAGTCGGGTGCTGTGAGCAGAGTGCTCACCCGGTGCAGCAGGCGCACGGGAGAGTAGCCGCCGGGCCGGATGAGGTTGGTCAACCACAACGGGTGCGTGCGAAGGAACCGGGTCGACTCCCCGACGCCGATCTTGGTGGCTATGGCGAGCAACTTGGTCGACTCGACCGGGCCGGCCACCCCGAGATGGATGGGGAGAGTGACCTGGCGGCGCCGGACCCGCGCGACCCAGGTCGCCAACACCCGAGCGTCGAAACACAGGTTGCTCACGATGTAGGTGGCGTACCCCCGCTTGTCCCACATCGCCTGGACAGTGACGTCGTCGTCGATCCTCGGGTGGCTCTCCGGGTACCCCGGGATGCCGACACTCGGGAACGGCTCGCCGAGGCGGGCCAGCTCGACGAGCAGCGGCAACGCGGCGTCGAACCGGCCGGCCGGCGGGTCGGCGTCCCCGGCCGGCACGAACACGTCGTCGACTCCGACGGCGCGCAGCCGGTCCACGATCTCGCGCAGGTGCGCCCCGTCCCGGACCAGCCGCGCGGACAGGTGCGGTACGACCCGGTAGCCGGCGGCCCGCAGCAGCTCGGTGAGCTCAAGTGTGGCCTCGAGGCCCTTCGCCGGCGACGCCGTGACGGTCACAGTGAGCTCTACGGGCACGTGCGCGAGAACGTTCTCCGCCACGCCCGCGGTGGGGATCACCTCGTAGCGTGCGTGGCGGAGCAGGCCGACCAGGGTGGCACCGGATCGCCTACGGTCGACGGTCACACGGCGGCGTCCAGACCCCGCTGCTTGAGCCGCTCGCGGGTGTTCGGGTTGACCGACTCCCGGAATGGCATGTCCACCACCTCGGCGTCGACCGGCTCGCCCGGCTTCGCCGCGTAGGTATCGGGCAGCCGGACCCGCAGCGCGGTGCCGAGCTCGGACAGCGCGTTCGGCACGAACGCCATGGCGATGTTGGTCTCCAGCTCGGGGGAGTACCACGGCGAGGTCACGTAGCCGATCGGCTTGTCGTCGGTGGCCCCGGTGACCAGCCAGAAGTCGGGTGCGTATTCGTCGATGGGCTTGCCCCCGAGAACCAGGCCGACCAACCGGTGCGTCCACGGCGGCGATCCCGCCTCCATGGCGGCGCGGGCCGATTCCAGGGCGCCCTTCCCGATGTAGTCGCCCGCCTTGGTGCGGGGCACCTGGTAGGCGAGATTGGTCTGGAACGGCAGCGTCTCGGCGTCCATGTCCTGGCCCCAGGACAAGATGCCCGCCGCGACCCGGCGGTGGTGCGCGGGCGCGATGACCGCCAGCTCGTGCCGCTTGCCCGCGTCCAGTACCGCGTTCCACAGCGTCTCCGCGTGCAGCGTCGCGTCCCGCAGGTAGATCTCGTACCCCTTCTCGCCGGTGAACCCGGTCTGGGACACGATCACCTCGCAGCCGGCGACCGTGCCCGACCACAGGCCGTAGGACGGAATCGTGGCGGCATCAGGGCCGATCAGGTCGGTCATCAGGTCGATCGACTTGGGTCCCTGGATCTGCACCGGGCAGACGTCGATCTCCCCGATGCTGACGTCGAAGCGCTTGCCCACGTTGACGCCCTGCAGCCACAGCATCAGGTCGCTGTCGGACAGGCTGAACCAGAACTCGTCGTCGGACAGGCGCAGCAGCACCGGGTCGTTGAGGATGCCGCCCTTGTCGTTGCACAGGATCACGTAGCGGGCGCGCATCGGCGGGATCTTGGTGGCGTCGCGGGTGATCACGAAGTCGACGAACGCCTCCGCGTCCGGGCCCTGGACCCGGATCTGCCGCTCCACGGCCACGTCCCACATGGTGACGTGGTTGACCAGCGAGTCGTACTCGACCATCGCCCCGCCGTCTTCCTTCCGTACGTAGCCGCGGGGGTGGTAGACGCGGTTGTAGACCTCGGCCCGCCAGCAACCAGCCTCGACCGACAGGTGCCAGTACGGCGACTTGCGGATGCGGGTGGAGATCAGGAACTCGACCGGTGTCGGGCCGGATTGGCGGAGGTTGATCGGGACCGACCGGTCTGACTGGTCGACCGTCGGGTAGTTCGGGTGTACGTGCTGGCCCATGCCCTGCCTCCTTCATCGGTGGAACGGGTTGCCCGGCGCGACGACCACCTCATGCCAGGCCTCCGCCCGCGGCGCGGTTGCCGAGCTGGGTCGAGAGGCCGCGAAGCTCGGTGAGGAGGACCTCGCCGAGCGCGGTGATGCCGCGGTCGTTGATGCGGGTGGTGGGCCCGGACACGGAGATCGCGGCCACGACCGCCCCGTCGACACCGCGGACCGGAGCGGCGACCGCGGCCAACCCCAGTTCCAGCTCGTCGAGCGATGCGGCCCAGCCGCGGCGGCGTATCTCGACCAGCGCGTGGTCGAGCTGTGCCCGGTCGACCGGGGAGTGCGGGGTACGGCGCTCGAGGTTGCCCTTCGGCAGCGGGAGCGAGCCGAAGGCGTAGAGCACCTTGCCCAGCGCCGTGCAGTGGGCCGGTACGTCCACACCCACCCAGTTGGTCGCGCCCAGCACGTAGCGGCTGTCCACCTGCGCGATCTCGACGAGCTCGCTGCCCCGCGGGACCGCGAGGTTGACCGTCTCCTCGGTCAGCTCGCCCAGGCGCTCCAGCGTCGGGCGGGCGAGCTCGGCGAGGTCGTGCACCGCGCTGGGGCGGGCGGCGTAGAGCGAGAACAGCGCGCCCGGCCGGAATGCCCCGGCCTGGTCGCGCTGGACGAGGCGGCTGCGCTCCAGCGCCTGCAGGAGCCGGGACGTCGTCGACTTGGCCAGGCCCAGCTCGTCGACGAGCGAGGTGAAGGTCCGTGGGGCGCCGGACTCCACAACGAGCGTGAGCAACGCGGCCGCGCGGTCGACGGCCTGACTGCCCACCTGTGTCGTCATCGACATCCGTCCCAAAAGAGTTCCATATTGTGGAACCAGTGTTTCGGAAAGCACCGTTAGAGTGCAGCCGGGAATGGCGCCCGTCAAGGTCCCCCCGAGGGGAGCTCCAGGAGGGAAGATCATGGCCAGCGTTCCGCCCACCGCACGCGTAGTGGTGATCGGTGCCGGCATCGTCGGCAACAGCCTCGTGTACCACCTCGCCCGCCTCGGCTGGCGCGACATCGTCCAGATCGACAAGGGGGCGATGCCCAACCCGGGCGGCTCCACCGGCCACGCCTCGAACTTCATCTTCCCGGTCGACCACTCCCGCGAGCTCACCGATCTGACGCTGGACTCGGTGCGGCAGTACAAGGAGATGGGCGTCTTCACCGAGTCCGGGGGCTACGAGGTCGCCCGCACCGAGGAGCGGATGGAGGAGCTGCGCCGGCGGATGTCGTCGGCGCGGGCGTGGGGGATCGAGGCCGAGCTGGTCAGCCCCGAGCACGTCGTCGAGAAGGTGCCCTTCCTCGACAAGGACAAGATCCTGGGCGCCTTCTGGACGCCGTCGGTCGGCGTTGTCGACTCGCTGCGCGCCGGCACGATCATGCGCGAGAAGGCCATTGAGCTCGGTGCGCTCACCGTCGTGCCGACCGTCGAGGTCACCGGCCTCGACGTCGAACAGGGGCGCATCCGGCGGGTCCGCACCAGCGGCGGGGACATCGAGGCCGACACCGTCGTGATCGCCTGCGGAGTCTGGAGCCCGAAGCTCGCGGCGATGGCGGGCGCCGCGATCCCCCTGACGCCCGCGGTGCACCAGATGATCTCGGTGGGCCCGGTGCCGCAGCTCGCCGAGCGCGAGGGCGAGATCTCCTTCCCGATCGTCCGGGACATGGACACCTTCTGTTACGAGCGCCAGCACGGCGCCGACATGGAGGTCGGCTCCTACGCCCACCGCGCGATCCTGCACGACCCGGCCGACATCCCGTCGATCGAGCAGGCGAAGCTCTCGCCCACCGAGATGCCGTTCACCGAGGACGACTTCGACCCGCAGCTGGAGCAGGCGCTGGAGCTGATGCCCGAAGCACTCGGTGCCGAGGGCGCCGAGATCCGCTACGCCATCAACGGCCTGCTCTCGCTCACCCCCGACGGCGCGCCGATCCTGGGCGAGACCCCCGAGGTCCGCGGCCTGTGGTCGGCCGCCGCGGTGTGGATCAAGGAAGGTCCCGGCGTCGGGCGGGCCGTGGCGGAGTGGATGACCGACGGCCACTCCGAGATCGACATCCACCACACCGACATCGCGCGCTTCTACCCCCACCAGCGCACCCGAGGCCACGTGCGCTCGCGCACCGCCGAGGCCTTCAACAAGACCTACGGCATCGTGCACCCCTCCGAGCAGTGGGCCGGCGAGCGAGACAAGCGGCTCGCGCCGATGCACGCCGCCGAGCGGGCGGCGGGCGCGGTCTTCTTCGAGACCGCGGGCTGGGAACGCCCGATGTGGTACGCCGGCAACGAGGGCCTGCTCGCCGAGTACGGGGACGCGGTACTGCCGCGCGAGCACGAGTGGGACGCCCGCTGGTGGTCGCCGATCATCAACGCCGAGCACCTGGCGATGCGCGAGCGCGCCGGCATCGTCGACCTGTCCGCTTTCGTGATCTTCGACGTCGTCGGCCCGGGGGCGGCGGGCGCGGTGCAGGGCATCGTCGTCGCCCAGTCCGATGTCGCCGACGGGCGGGTGATCTACACCCCGGTACTCGACGCCAAGGGTGGCTTCCGGTCCGACCTCACGGTGATGCGGCTGGCGCACGACCGCTATCGCGTGGTCACCGGCGGCGCCCACGGCATGGCCGACCTGAAGTGGTTCTCCGACCACCTGCCCGCCGACGGGAGTGCCCAGCTCGTCGACCTGACCTCGGCCTACACCACCATCGGCCTGTGGGGCCCCCGCGCGCGCGACATCCTCGGCGCAATCACCGACAACGACATCAGCCACGACGGCTTCGGGTTCCTGACCTGCCGCGGCATCGAGGTCGACAGCATCGCGGTGCTCGCGTCGCGGATCTCCTACGTCGGCGAGCTGGGCTGGGAGCTCTACGTCCCGATGGAGCAGGGGGCCCGGCTGTGGCAGCTGCTCCACGACTCCGGCCGCCCGCACGGCGCCGTCCCCGTCGGGATCGGGGTGTACGGCACCACCGGCCGGCTGGAGAAGGGCTACCGCGCCTTCGGGTTCGAGCTCGACGCCGAGCGGTCGATCGTCGAGGCCGGCATGCAGCGCCCGAAGGTCAAGGCGGCCGAGTTCGTCGGCCGGGAGGCCTACCTGGCGCAGCGCGAGGCCGCCCCGAAGTCGGTGCTGTGCACGATGACCGTCGACAACCACACCTCGGCCAGCGGCGTGCGGCGCTACATGCTCGGCGGGGAGCCGATCCTGACCCGCGACGGCGCCGTGCTGACCGACGGCCACGGCCACCACCCCTACGTCACCTCGGCCGGGTCGGCACCGTCGCTCGGCGCGCACGTGCTCCTGGCGTACCTGCCGCCGGACCAGGCGAGCGTCGGCAACCAGCTCGCGGTGTCCTACATGGAGGAGCTCTACCCGGTGACGGTCGGTTCCATCGACGCCACGCCGCTGTTCGACCCGGCCAACGACCGGATCAAGGGCTGAAGGGCGCGGATCGGTGACAAACGTGCTGGTCTGCGTCAAGCGGGTGCCCGACTTCTCCGGGGAGGTTCTGCTGACCGCCGACGCCCAGGGGGTCGACGCGCGGTTCGTCGGCTTCACCGTCAGCGCGCACGAGAGCTGCGCGGTCGAGCTGGCTGTGAAGATCGCCGCGGCCGGCGGGGGCGCGGCGACCGTGCTGACCCTCGGCCCGGCCGAGGCGGTCGAGCAGCTGCGCTCGGCGCTCGGCGTCGGCTGTACGGCCGCCGTCCTGGTGGAAACGGACCCGGTCGGGTTCGGCGCCGCCGACGTGGCCAGGGAGATCGCCGCGGTGGTCGCCGCCCACGAGGCCGCCGGTCGCACCTACGACCTGATCCTGCTCGGCAACGACGCCGCCGACACCGGTGACTTCCAGGTGGGGATCCGGCTGGCCTACGAGCTCGGCCGCCCGGTGGTCAACGGCATCAACACGGTCGAGGTCACCGACGGGGTCGCGACAGCGCGGGGTGCCGGCGCCGACGGCGGTGTCGAGACCTACCGGGTCCCGCTGCCGGCGGTGGCCACCGTGCTGGAGGGCGGTGTCGAGCCGCGGTACCCGACGATCACCGGGCGGATGAAGGCCAAGAAGGTCGCGGTCGAGGTGGTTGAACCCCGGCGGGAGCCAGTGGGCTCCGGGCGGGTGCGGCTCACGCTGCCGCCCGCGCAGCCGAGCCTCGTCGAGGTGCTCGGCGAGGGGACGGCGGCAGCGCCCGCCGTCGTCGACCTGCTCCGGAGCCTGGGGGTGCTCCGATGATCCTGGTGTTGGTCGAGACCGATGGGTCGGGCGCCACCGAGGCATCGCTGGAGACGGTCACGTTCGCGCGCGACCTCGCTACCCGCGAGACCGGTGACGGGGGCGGCGGTCCGGTCCGCGCCGTCGTGGTGGGCGAGCTGCCGGAGGGCACCGTCGAGGCGCTCGGCGCCTATGGCGTGAGCGAGGTGCACCACGCCACCGGCGAGGCGTTCTCGGCCTATGGCGGCGCGGTCTGGGCGGCCGCTCTCCAGGCGGTGCACCAGGTCACCGACTCGGTCGCGGTGACCGCGACCGGCAGCCCGAGGGGCAACGAGGTGTTGGCCCACCTCGCAGCCCGGCTCGGTGTGGCGATGGCCGCGAACGTCGTCGGCTGCCCGACGCCGTTGGCGATATCCCAGCCATTCGTAGTGTCCCGGCAGGTGGTCGGCGGAGCCGTGCTCGAGGAGATGCGGCTCGACGACCGACCGGCAGTGTTCAGCGTGGCCGGCCACGCCGTCGAGAGCACCCCGGCCGCGAGCCCCACGACGGCGACCCTGCGCGAGTTCTCCCCGGAGGTGACCGAGGCCGATCTGGTGGCCCGCGTGGTGTCGACGGAACCTGGGGAGCCGGACAGGTCCGGGAGCCTCCGCTCTGCCAGGGTCGTGGTCGGTGCCGGGCGTGGGGCCGGCGGAACGGACGGCTTCGACGGTGTCGTCGAGCTGGCGGGCCTGCTCGATGGCTCGCTCGGCGTCTCCCGGGTGGTCACCAGCCTCGGCTGGCGTCCGCACCACGAGCAGGTCGGCCAGACCGGCAGCCGGATCTCGCCCGAGCTCTACATCCCGTGCGGGATCAGCGGCGCCATCCAGCACTGGGCGGGCTGCGCGAGCTCCAAGACGATCCTGGCGATCAACACCGACGCCGACGCGCCGATGATGACCAGAGCCACCTATGCCGTGATCGGTGACATGCACGAGGTCGTGCCCGCGATCAACGAGGAGATCCGGCGCCGCCGCGATCAACGGTGACCGTAGACGACCTGGTGGCCGTCGGCGGAGCGCATCCCTCTTTACGCGGGAACGAGTCTGACCCCATCAGTACTGATTCCTGGATTCCTGTCATGACAGGACGATGACATGTTGACAGCCTCTCACTAGAGGGCTAACGTGACGTTCCCGGAGTAAGGCCGAGGCCGCGGATCATGAATGGGTGCCGGAGAGGGCGCCCGCGGGTATCACGTTGACGGTATTCGGTCAGTCACTATTTCATGCCATGAGGATGATGGTAATTCCAGAATAGCGGACAACGGAGTCAGCGGATATGGCGGGATACGGTCGATCTGACGTAAGCTCGAAAATTCACGAATTGTCAAGGCGCCGCTTGTTGCGCAATGCCGGCTCCACGGCGGCAGCTGTGTCGGTTATAGGAGCTCTCGCAGGTTGTGCAAGCACCACCGCGACGACCTCGCAAAACGACACTCACGACCCGTGGCCCAAACATCCCTCCTACAAGTTCACCTTGGTCTGCCATGTGACAGCTGACCCGTTCTTCGTGCCCGTCCGGGCCGGAGCGGACGACATGTGCGCATTGTTGGGGTGCTCCTATAACTGGACCGGCTCCGAGAAAGACATCGTCCCCGAGATGGTCAACGCATTTTCGGTCGCGGTCAACAACAAGGTCGACGGTATCGGCTGCTGCATCGTCGACCCGACCGCCTTCAACGACGTGACCAATAGGGCGCTCGGCCGGGGAATCCCGGTCGTTGCGTACAACGCCGAGGCTCCGGTAGGCAAGGGCAACAACGCCATGTCCTACATCGGTCAGGACCTTTACCAGGCTGGTGTGGCCGTGGCCACGCGCATCCTCAGCCACGTGAAGAAAGGCGACCTGGTCGGTGGCATGATCAGTGTCCCGGGCTCGCTCAATGAGCAGCCGCGCATGGACGGCGCCGCAAGCGTGTTCAATCAGGCTGGCATCGACTTCATCCAGGTCGCCGTCGGCGCCACCGAAGGGCCAGCACTCGCCTCCATCCAGGCCTGGTACCAGGGGCACCAGAACGTCAAGTTCATGTTCTCGAGCGGCGGCAGCAACGGGGTCGCCGTCGCGACGGCGATCAAGAAGCTGGGCCTGGCAGCGAAGGGTGTCGGTGGCGCGGCCTTTGACGTCGGCGTTCCCGTGCTGGACCTGATCGCCCAGGGGCAGTTGGCGTTCACGGTCGACCAGCAGGCCTACCTGCAGGGCGCGATGACCATCTACCAGCTGTTCCTCTACAACATCACCGGCGGCCTCATTACACCGGTGAATATCAACACCGGCTTCAAGTACGTCGACAACAAGAATGTCGGCGACTACGTCAACCACAAGGACAGCTGGGAGGGGTCCAGTACCACGCCGGTGGTGCTCACCCCGCCGAAGACCATTCAGGTGTCCGCGGGAACCCGCTAGACAGGTATGAGCCCGGTGCGAGGCGGTGCAGAAATCTCCTCTTATTCTGAGTCCCAAGCTACACGCGCCCCAGAGACGCGTCGGGAGTCCGTATCGGCTTTTCGACGGTTCAGCGAGCTGCACCTGCAGGAGCTGGTGATCTCGGTCGTCGCCCTCGCGCTGATTCTCTTCTTCACGATCGAGTCCCCGAACTTCTTCACGGGAGACAATGCGGCCGCACTGGCCAGCTTCATCGCTCCGATCGCCTTCTTCGCCCTCGCCGAGGTACCGATCCTCATCTTGGGCGAGATCGACCTTTCGGTGGGCGAGGTCTATGTGCTCTCGCCGTTTATCGTCGAGCACCTCAACAACGCGGGCATCCCCGTCCCGTTCGGGATCGTCCTCTCGATGGTGATATGTGCCGCGGTGGGATGGGTCAACGGCCTCATTACCGTCAAACTCCACATTCCATCGTTCATCACGACGCTTGGAATGACCTTCGCTCTCGAGGGTGCCATCCTCATCGGCTCCAACGGGGCACCGGCAAACCCCGTCGGCGAGGGGACGCTCGCGCTCGTACTGGGCGGCGGGACGTGGGCCGAGGCCTACTGGGCGATCGCCACCATGGTGATCCTCTACATCATGCTGCGCCGGACCTCCTTCGGCCTGCACGTCGTCGCCGTCGGCGGCAACGCGCAGTCGGCCAGGGAGTCCGGCATCAAGGTCGACTTCGTCAAGATCTGGTGCTTCGTGCTGTGCGCCTTCATCGGCGGCCTCATCGGCATCCTCGACGGCTACCACATCGGCAGCATCGACCCGTCCACACCTGGGCTGACCTTCATGTTCTACGGCGTGGCCGCGGCGGTGATCGGCGGCACGGCTCTCACCGGGGGCCGCGGCACCATGATCGGCGCCTCCATCGGCGCGGTCGTGCTGGGCATCTTGGAGGACGGTTTCCACGTCATCGGGGTCAACTCCTTCGCCTATGACCTGATCCTCGGGGTCGCCATCCTGGTCGCCATGTTCCTCAACGTTCAGATCGAGCGGGCGACCATCAGAGGAGCGGGGCAGGGGTCCTTCGCCCGAATGCTCGGTTCCCCGTTCAACCGACGGAAGGAATCGGTGCCCCGATGACGTCGGAGGCCGCGACGGAAGGGCGAGGCGACGTCGAGGACGTCCTACGGATCGAGGACATCTCGATGAGCTTCGGCCCCGTCACCGCACTGCGGGGCATCGACCTGCATCTGCGCCGGGGCGAGATCCTCGGTCTCGTCGGCGACAACGGCGCGGGCAAGTCCACCCTCGTCAAGATCCTGACCGGCTTCCACAAGCCGGACAGCGGACGGATCTACCTGGACGGGGAGGAGATACGACTGCGCTCGGTGCAGGACGCCCGCGCGCACGGCATCGAGACGGTGTTCCAGGATCTCGCGCTCGTGGACGAGCTGAGCGTCTTCCACAACCTCTTCCTGAACCGGGAGCACACCGGGGGCGGCTGGTTCAGGTTCCTCAAGAACTCCTCGATGCGCGCCGCCGCGCGCCGCTGCCTGGACGAGATGGCGATCGACATCCCGTCCATCGACGTACCGGTCGCCAAGCTGTCCGGCGGTCAGCGCCAGGCCATCGCCGTCGCCCGGGCGATCCAGCAGCAGGACATCAAGATCCTGCTGCTCGACGAGCCACTCGCGGCCATGGGGGCCAAGGAGACGGCCCTGATCATCCACGTGATCAAAGGCCTGTGCCGGAACACGGACATCTCGGTGATCGTCATCGACCACAACTACGCGCACCTGTTCGACATCTGCGACCGGATCAACGTGATCCAGCAGGGCCGGGTGACCCTGGACAAGGACCTGAGCGAGATCTCCATGGAGGAGCTCATCGAGCTGATGGTGCAGAGCCACCGGCGCGAGCTGTCCAGGTTCATGCCCGAGTCCCAGGTCCCTACAACCCGAGGAGGACCCGAATGACACCGCTCGCCACACGACAGCTCGGCCGGACGGGGTACGACATCAGCGTCGTCGGCGCCGGGAGCTGGGCGATCGGGGGCGCCGAGTGGAAGTACAACTGGGGCGCGCAGGACGACGCCACGTCGGTGCGCGCGCTGCGCCACGCGGTGGCGCTCGGCGTCAACTGGATCGACACCGCGGCGGTCTACGGCCGCGGGCATGCCGAGGAGATGGTCGGGCGCGCGATCGCGGGCGTGCCCGAAGAGGAGCGGCCGTACCTGTTCACCAAGTGCGGCCTGCGCTGGTCCGACTCGGACGTGTTCGGTGACCCGGTGCGCTGCCTGCGCCCGGACTCGATCCGCCAGGAGTGCGACGCCTCGCTCCGGCGCCTTGGCGTCGAGCGGATCGACCTCTACCAGTTCCACTGGCCGGACGGCACCGGCGTGCCGGTCGAGGACTCCTGGGCGGAGATGGGCCGGCTGATCGAGCAGGGCAAGGTCAGGGCCGGCGCTGTGTCCAACTTCGACGTGGACCTGCTCGAGCGCTGCGAGAAGATCCACCACGTCGACTCGCTGCAGCCGCCGTTCTCGCTGATCGACCGGCGCGCGGGGGCCGAGCTCGCGCCCTGGTGTGCCGAGAACGGCACCGGGCTCATCTGCTACAGCCCGCTGCAGGCCGGCCTCCTGACCGACACCTTCTCCGCCGAGCGACTGGCGCTGATGGACAGCCGGGACTGGCGGCGCTGGCACATCGACTTCACGCATTTCGCGCCGCCGGCGCTGCAGGCGAACCTGGCACTGCGCGACCGCCTGCGCCCCATCGCCGCGCGCCACGACGCCACGGTCGCGGCTGTCGCCGTCGCGTGGGTGCTCAGCTGGCCGGGTGTGACCGGCGCGATCGTCGGCCCGCGCTCGCCCGACCAGGTGGACGGCTGGATCGGCGCCGCCGACTTCGCCCTGACCGACGACGACCTCGACGAGATCGAGGTTGCGCTCGTCGATCTCGGCGTCGGCGCCGGGCCGACGAGACCGCCGAAGGCGAGCTGACGCCCAGGGCCCGAGGTTCAGCCCACCGGCTCGTGCTCGGGTGAGGGCGACGGCGCGCCGGTCCATCGGTGCAGGGCGGATTCGAGGCCGGCGATGTCGGTGGTGTCGGCGCTGGCATCGGTGCTGATGTCGGTGCTGGTGTCGGTGGCCCAGGCGACCACGCCGTCCGGGCGTACCAACACGCCGGTCGGCAGCGGATGACCAGCATGGTCGTCGGTCACGGTGCTCACCCGCCAGGCCCAGGCCGAGGCGAGGCGGGCGAACGCGGCGTCCGGCGTGCGGTCGAGCAGCAGGAACCCGCCGCCGTGACCATGGTCGACCAGCCGGGAACCGCCCGTCAGCCACAGGTCGGGGACGTAGCGGCCGACCAGCGGATGGTCGCCGGGCAGGTCGATGCGCTGGTCGACTCCGGAGATCTTCTTGACCGCGTAGGTCGTGCCGTCCCTAGTGCTCAGCAGATCGGCCACGATCCCCCGCAGCGCGGCCGACTTGGCGTCCCCGCGCAGCACCCCGGTCTGGGCCCGCGCCCAGTCCAGCACCCAGGCGCTGAGGGGGCGACGCTCGGCGTCATAGGTGTCGAGCAGTCCGACGGGAGCCCACCCGGCGACCACGGCACCGAGCTTCCACCCGAGGTTCATCGCGTCGCCGACCCCGAGGTTGAGCCCCTGGCCGCCGAACGGCGGGTGCACGTGCGCGGCGTCGCCGGCCAGCAGCACCCGCCCCGACCAGTAGGTCGCGGCCTGGCGGGTGTTGTCGGTCCAACGGGTCGGGGCGGCGCGCA
>DASXJE010000173.1 GCA_036497565.1 Mycobacteriales bacterium | reverse complement strand
TGATCCTCGCGCCTGGGGTCGGCGGGGCGTTCCTGGGCCCGTCGCCGAGCGCGCCGACGCCATCGCCGGAGCTGCCGCTCACACCCAGGGCCCAGTCCGTGACGGGGCGGCACTCGCCCCGCCCACATCACCTATAGGAGTTGCGTCGTGGCAGACTTTCCCGCCCCAGCCGAGGGCATCGTGCTCACCCATTTCCTCGTCTCCGACGATGTCGACCGCTCGCGGGCCTTCTACACCGAGGTGCTCGGTGGCGAGGCGCTGACGGATGGCGAGCCGACGATCGTGGCGCTGGCCAACAGCTGGATCATCATCAACACCGGCGGCGGCCCCACGGACGACAAACCCTCGATCACGCTCGAGGCCCCGCACGATCTGGACCGGGTCAGCGCGTTCCTGAATATCCGTGTTGCCGACATCGCCGCCGTATACGCCGACTGGTCGGCCAAGGGCGCGCAGTTCCTCACCGAACCGATCGATCGTGGCCCGGAGATCCGCTGCTACCTGCGTGACCCCGACGGTCACCTCATCGAGGTCGGGCAGAGCCGACGCTGAGTGCCATCCCCGCCATCACTCCTAACACCCAGAGTTAGATATGCAGGACAAGTCCTGCGGACCGTGCGACGAAGACTTCAGGGTCTGCTCGCCGCGGCCGGAGCCACCCCGTGACCGGCGGCTATCCGCTGACGCTGCCGCCGGTAAACCATACGGCGCCGGTCCCTCGCCGGATCAGGGCGACACTGGCTGGGCAGACCGTTCTCGACACGATGTCGGCGCCGTATGTATGGGAGTGGTCGCACTACCCGCAGTATTACATCCCGCTAGCCGACATCGACCCCGCGGTGCTGGTCGATGAGCAGCACGAGCAGAAGCTCAGCCGCGGCACCGCCCGCCGCTACAGCCCGCAGGTCGGGGACGTGACCCGGCCCGCGGCGCTGCGGGTCTACGGCGACGACGCCGTAGTCGAGGGATTGGCCGGACGGGCGCGGTTCGAGTGGGATTCCCTGGACGCTTGGTTCGAGGAGGACGAGCAGGTCTTCGTCCACGCCCGCGACCCCTACACGCGCGTCGACGCGCTGCGGTCCACCCGCAGCGTCCGTGTCGAGCTCGAAGGCGTCGTGCTGGCCGAATCGAGCTCGCCGGTGATGGTGTTCGAGACCGGGCTGCCGACCCGCTACTACCTCAACCGCACTGAAGTCGACTTCACCCACCTCGCCCCGGCCAGCACGTCGACCGCCTGTCCCTATAAGGGCACCACCAGCGGCTACTGGACCGCGCACCTCGGTGACACGAACTACTCCGACATCGCCTGGACCTACGACTTCCCGACCCGCCAACTGCTGCCGATCGCCGGGCTGATCGCGTTCTACAACGAGAAAGTCGACAC
The DNA here is from genome assembly GCA_036497565.1 of Mycobacteriales bacterium. Taxonomy (NCBI): domain Bacteria; kingdom Bacillati; phylum Actinomycetota; class Actinomycetes; order Mycobacteriales; species Mycobacteriales bacterium. Next base: position 305 of record DASXJE010000173.1, on the reverse strand, counting down.
CTTCCTCGACGGTCGTCTCCTTGACCGGCCTGTCAGCCTGCCGTCCCGGTAGCTGGCACCGATGGTGGCGCCGATGTGCGTCTTGTACCGGACTTGTCGGTACTGAAGCGGACATCCCGATTGGGACGGGATACCTTGCCGTCTCCGAACTCGGGGGCCAGTTCGGCAAGGGATCGCCTTCATCGGAGAGAGCACGACCGTCTCGTAGACGTCCTTATGCGCAGTCCACTAGGCCTTGGAGTTGTCGGCTTCGAGACCTTCGTAGAACTCCAGGGCCTCGCCAGGCCAGCCGCGGAACATCCTCG
>DASXJE010000172.1 GCA_036497565.1 Mycobacteriales bacterium | reverse complement strand
GGGTGCGCGCCTACTCACTCGGCATGAAACAGCGGCTCGGCATCGCCGCAGCGCTCCTGCAGCCGCGGGACCTGCTGGTGCTCGACGAGCCGACCAACGGGCTCGACCCGCAGGGCACCAGGGAAGTGCGCTCGCTGGTCGACCGGGTCGCCGACGGCGGCACGACCGTGCTGCTCTCCTCGCACCTGCTTTCCGAGGTCGACCAGGTGTGCTCGCACGTCGGCGTGATGCAGACCGGCCGGCTGGTGTGGCAGGGATCGCTGGACCAGCTCCGGTCCCAGCAGTCCGCGCAGATCCGGGTGGTCAGCGCCCACGCGGCCGACGCCGTAACTGTGCTGGACCGGATCGGGATGGCCGGCGTGCACCGGCAGGGCAACGACGTGACCGCCGTCCTCGACGGCCGGGCGCCGGAGGACATCAACGCGGAGCTGGTCGCGAGCGGCGTACCGGTCCGGGGGTTCGTGGTCGAGGCACCGACGCTCGAGGATGTGTTCGTGTCGTTGACGGGGGAGGGTTTCGATGTCAGCGGTTGAGGCGCCGGTCCGAGTGAGCGCGCCGACGGCACCCCATCGGGCGGTGAGCAGCCGGTTCTTCCGGTCCGAGCTCGCGATGATCTACCGCCGGCGCCGCAACCAGGTGATCCTGGCGATCCTCGCCGCGGCGCCGATCCTCATCGCGATCGCGGTGAAGATCTCGGCACCGAAGAACGGCGACGGCCCGCAGTTCCTCAGTCAGATCACGCAGAACGGCGTGTTCGTCGCGTTCACCGCGCTGACCGTCGTCATCCCGTTCTTCCTGCCCCTCGCGGTCGCGGTCGTCTCCGGCGACTCCATCTCCGGCGAAGCCGGCTCCGGCACGTTGCGCTACCTGCTCGTCGTCCCGGTCAGCCGCACCCGACTGCTCGCGGTCAAGTACGCCTCGGTGGTCGTCTACTGTCTGACCGCCGCGCTGGTCGTCGCGGCCTTCGGCGTCATCATCGGACTCATCCTCTTCCCGTCCGGCGCCGCGACACTGCTGTCCGGCTCGACGGTCAGCTTCGGCGGCGCGGTCTGGCGGTTGTTCCTGGCGGCGCTCTACGTCGCCGCGTGCATGGCCGCGCTCGGCGCCATCGGGTTGTTCATCTCGACCCTGGTCGAATCACCGGTGGCCGCCATGGCCAGCACCGCGGGCGTCGCGATCACCGTGCAGATCCTCGACAACGTGCCACAGCTGCACGCGATCCAGCCCTACCTCTTCAGCCACTGGTGGCTGTCCTTCGGCGATCTGTTGCGTGCGCCGATCGCGACGGGCGACGTGGTGCACGGGCTGGTGGTCGCGCTCGCCTATGCCGCGTTGTTCGGGGCGCTGGCGTGGTCGCGTTTCACCACCAAGGACATCTCCAGCTGACGGCCGGCGCCTGCTAGTCCAGGCCGAGCTGTTCCCGGCCGGTCGGAGTGAGCTCCTCGAGGGTCGGCCGACCGGTCCATGCGGTCTCGTAGTCCTCGGCGGCGAAGTCGGTGGGACTGGTGCCCTTGAGGAAGCCCTGTCCGCACGCGGCGGCGTACCGCGCGTTCTTCTCGCAGTGCGGGCTGACCGGGATGTACATGACGTTGCCCCACCCCTTCTGGTCCTGCACGGAGCCGACCGAGTGGATCAGGTCGCCGTGCCACCACACGGTGTCGCCAGGCTCGACGGCGGGGATCGGGGTCAGCGCCGGCAGCAGCATCGAGTGCCACCGCTCGCTGATCGGCAGCGCCTGTCCGTTCACCGCGCCGCACAGGTCGTCGTCGGCGACGTCGTCCTGCAGGGCGCGCAGCAGCAGATAGGCCATCGCCGCGGGGATGGGCACGGTGTGCAGCACGCCCTCGGTCGGTGCCATGTCGGAGAGCGCGGTCCATCCCTGGAAGGTGCGGAACGCCGAACACATCACGGTGGATTCGAATTCGTCCACCTCGGTCCGGTAAGCGCCGTCCCACGGGTCGTAGGCAGCCGGATCGCCGGCGAAGACCTGCCGGAAGACGTTCTGATAGGCACCGGTGAGCCAGCGCTCGATCGATCCGGAGTCGGTGTGTGGCGACAGTCCACCGGAGCTCGCACCGGGCTCCCGCCGGCGCACCCGGTCGGGATATGCGGTGTCGCGAGCGGGGTCGAACCACACGCGGCCCTCGGACTCGTGCTTCCAGAAGCTGTTGAGGAACGTGCGCACCGCGGCCATGTTGTCGTCCCCGCGGGCCTCCATCTGCGGCCGGGACCAGTAGATCGGGAAGATCGACGGCTTGCCGGCGGCCAGGCCGCCGAAGACCCCGTCGTCGAGGTAGCGGTAGGTGTCCGCGAAGTTGTTGCGGTCGAGGTAGTCGACGAGCTGGCGATCCCACGACTCGGCTCGGGCGCGGGGGAAGGTGCCGGTGATGACGGCGCACCCGCGGCGCCGTACGGCGGTGCGCTGGGCCTCGGACACGGTGCCGGCGGCGACGTCCGCGAACGCGATGACCGGCCAGACCTCCTCGCCGCGCTCCCGCGTCGCGACGACCTCGTCGACCTCCGCCCGGATGACCGTCTCGATCGAGGCGAGGGCACCCGTCAGGTCACCGACCCGGTCCCGCAGGGCGGCCTTGGTCGCGCGGATGGCGTCGGGGATCGCGTCGGGCTCCGGCGTCACATCGAGTGCTCGATAGCTCGTCATCGGACTCACCCTCATTTGGTTAGGAACCTTTACTAGATTACGGTACGGTAGACCCGGCGGGGCGACAACCGCAAGAGCGAGCCGGGAGCGGATGCGATGACGTCGGCGGGCGACAGGCGGGCGGAGCGTTCCCTGCCCCGACCGCAGCTGCTCCGTCAGCTCTCCGATCGGGCGATCTTCGACGCGATCATCACGTCGGGCGCCTCCACCCGGGCCGAGCTGGCGACGGTCACCGGAATCTCGAAGCCGACCGTGTCGCAGTCGATCCGACGGCTCGAAGACGCCGGCCTCGTCGTCGTGAGTGGCACGCAGTCCGGCCGGCGGGGACGGGTCGGGACCTACTACGACATCGGCGTCGGGGCCGGGATCGTGCTCGCCGTCGAGCTCGACCAGGCCGGGATCGTCGTCCGCACGCTCGACCTGGCCGGTCGGGTTCTCGAGGACACGGCCTATCCGCCGACCGCCGTCGGCGACGACCGGGCGCTCGCATCGGGTCTGCGGAACGCCATCGCCGACGCCCGGAAGATCTCCGGCGGGAAGGTCGACATCCTGGCTGCGGGCATCTCCGTGGCCAATCCCGTGGATCCCGCGACCGGGCGGGTCGTCACCATGCCTGATTCACCGTTCCCGGAAGGGATCATCCAGCCGGTCGAGATCCTCGGCGACCTGGTCGCGGGTCCCGTCCTGGTCGACAACGACGTCAACCTGGCCGCGTTGGCCGAGCGGTACGACGGTGCGGCCGTCGACGCCGACAGCTTTGCCTACCTCTACCTCGGCGCGGGGCTCGGTGGGGCGGTGTGCATAGGCGACGACCTCATCCGGGGAGCGCACGGCCTCGCCGGCGAACTCGGATACCTGCCGGCCCCGGGTGCTTCCGGCGCGAACGAGACGCTCGCCCAACGGCTTGCCCGGGCGAGCACCGGTCCGGCCAGCCCACCCGCGGTCGACGTCGACCAGGTCAGCGGCCTACTCGACTCGCGGTCGGGGAGGAAACGGGCCGCCACCATCTCGCGGCTCACGGCGTCGGCGGCACACGCCGCAGTCGCTCTCATCGCGTCGGTTGATCCGGCGCTGGTGCTGCTCGGCGGCCCGCTCGGCGCTCACCCGGCCCTGCTCGAACCCTTCCGAGAGCACCTCGCCACCCTCTGGCCGCAGCCGGTCAGAGTCGAGGTCAGCACCCTCGGTCGCGGCGCCGCGCTGCACGGCGCCACCCAGGTCGCCCTGAACGCGGCGCGGCGGGCCGGCCTCGACCAGGTCGGCCCCGCCCACTGACGGAGCCGCAACCACCGAGGTCAGGCGGAGCGACGGTCGGCTGGCCGGAGGCTGCGGATTTTCGCACCACCCAGGATCGAGAACACCCGAAGCCGGAGGGTCGGTGCGTCGGGCGCGGCCCGCTCGTCGACATCGACCTTCCGGCCGCCGAGCAGGCTGAACCCCTCGACCTCGACACGCATGCCGGAGGGAACGGTGACGTCGAATCCGCCGATCACCGTCACCGCCGTCAGGGTGACTTCACGGGCCGCGAGTTCGGCCTCCCGCAGGTCCAGGCTCACCCCGCCGATCAGCGCCACCGAAACGGTGTTCTCGGGCACCCGCCACCGCCCTCGACGGCTGAGACCCCCGAGTGGTGTGACGTGCCAGTGCGTGTGCCCCTGCCCCTGGGCGGACGGGACGGCGGGTGTCGAGACCGCTCCCGGTACGACGCCGGACGTGGCGGGAAGGTCTCGGACGAGATCGTCGAGCTCACCTCGGGCGCGCGCCTGGTAGGCCCGATCGACCCGGGCGCTGAACTCGTCGAGCTGCAGCCGGCCTTCGCTGGTGGCCGTATTCAGCCGGGCGACGACGGCTTCGCGTTCGGCGTCCGAGGCGCGGATCTCCTCCGGCTGTACGCCGTTGTCGCCGTCACTGGTGTCAGTCATCACCGATTCCAGACTGATCGGAATTCGTGGACCGACGCCATGCTAGTGGTGGCCGAACGGGTGGGGAGGAGCCGGTCGATAGGGTCGGGTGAGGATGGCGAGGAAGGGATGACGATGACCTGCATAGCGGTAACCGGAGCCAGCGGAAAGGCCGGGCGGATGGTGGTCCGCGACCTGCTCGAGCACGGCATGAAGGTACGAGCGACCGATGTCGCCGCCGGGCCGGACCTCGGCGTACCTCTGCTCGCTGCCGATCTGACCGACTACGGGCAGGCGATCGAGGTGCTCGAGGGCGTCGACGCGGTCGTCCACCTGGCCAACATCCCGGCCCCGGGCCGCCATACGCCGGCGGAGACGTTCGCGTCCAACACCGTGATGAACTTCAACGTCTTCCACGGTGCGACGAAGATGGGTCTGCGTCGCGTGGTCTGGGCGTCCAGCGAGACGACCCTGGGCCTGCCGTTCGACGAGCCGCCGCTCTACGCCCCGGTGGACGAGGACCACTATCCGCATCCGACCTCGACGTATGCGTTGTCGAAGGTGGCGAGTGAAACGGTCGCTGAACAGATCTCCCGGTGGTCGGGGATCCCGTTCGTGGGACTGCGATTCTCCAACATCCTCGGGCCGGACGACTACGAGCAATTTCCGGACTACTGGAAAGACCCGGAGCTACGCCGGTGGAACCTCTGGGGCTACATCGACGGCCGGGATGTCGGGACCGCCTGCCGGCTGGCGCTGGAGGCGCAGGTCGAGGGTGCGTCGAGCTACATCATCGCGGCTGCCGACACCGTCATGGCCACGCCGTCGGCCGATCTGCTCGCCGCGGTCTATCCGGACGTCGAGCGGAGCCGACCGGTCGAGGGGTTCGAGACGCTTCTCGCGATCGACCGGGCCCGGTCCGCGCTCGGCTTCGAGCCCGCGCACAGCTGGCGGGACCACGTCGCGGCGCCTGCGTAGCGGCCTATTCGTTCTCGTCCTCGACGTGGTCGATGCCGAGCACGCCGTCGACCGTTGCGAGCGAGTGCAGATCCTGCGGCACCCCGTCCCCGGACACACCCAGGACGACGCTGACCGGCCGCGGGCTCCCCTCGGCGGCAAGCGCGTCGAAGTCGTCGATCGCCTCCGGGGACCGCGATCCCTCGATCGCCAGATCCGTGATCGTCCAGGAATGCTCGGTGCAGGCGGCGAGCAGGTGCCGGAGCACGCCCTTGCCATCCTCGTAGGTCACCCGGAGCGTCGACGTCCCGCGTCGCTGGTTGGGCAGATGCCTCATCAGCGGCGTATAGCCGAGCACGATGACGAAGTGCAGCGCCGTCACCGTGAGGGCGAGCAGCGAGAGGCCGGCGCCGGCGGCCATGCCGATCGCTGCGGTCTCCCAAACGGCTGCTGCGGTGGTCAGCCCGCGGATGGCGCCGCGGCGGGTGATGATCAGTCCCGCGCCGAGGAAGCCGATCCCGGATACGATCTGGGCGGCGACCCGGGACGGGTCGAGCACCACCGTCCCGGAGCTGAGTACATCGGCGAAGCCGTATTTGCTGACGAGCAGGATCAGGGCTGAGGCGGTGCCGACGATCGCCTGGGTGCGCAGGCCGGCGCTCTTGCCCCGAATCTGTCGCTCGAGGCCGACGATCGAGGACAACCCGAACGCCAGGACCAACTCGCCGACCTGCCGCCAGGTCTGCCCGTGGGCAGCGGCGAGCGTGGCCGAGGCGGTAATCATTTAGTTTCATCTACCCAACATCAGGCGGGTCCGCACCTGCCCAGGGCGGATTTTGTGGCGCCGGCCTGCTCATCGCGGCGTCGACGGTGGCGCTGTCCCGGCGGCGTCCGGTCCTCGCCGGCCGCAGGTAGCCGATCGCTGCCTGCGGGCAGTGTCGAGGATCAGGTGACATGGCGGTCCGCGAGATCGAGTTCCTGGCCGATTCTCTCGGGCGGAAGGTTGTTCTCGATCGCCCAGTGGACCCGGTGCACGGTCAGGTGCGCCCAGTAGAGGCGTAGCAGGGTCGGATCGATCGTGGTGGACAGGATCGTGTCCAGCCGGTCGAGGCCATCAATCTTGGCGCCGTACTCGTCACCTTCATTGGTGAGGTGGACCTTCATGCCGAGCAGCGCGAGCCGCCGGTCGCCGCGGGCGACGCCGAAGTTCCAGTCGATGACGCCGCTGATCTGCCCGTGCTGGTCGAACAGGATGTTGCCGACCGAGTAGTCAAGGTGGACGACGTCGTCACCGGTCGTTTCAAGCGCGCAATCACGGTCCATTTCTGCCAACCGGCCGAGCAGGCGCCGGCTCCGGTCGCTGTGGCGGCCGACGGTCTCGTGCCAGCGGTGGTCATCGGGTGGCGGGAAGGCCGGTGGGCGTGGGACGTCAGGGTAGTCGGTGAGCAGGCCGGTGAACCGGTCGTTCATGTCGACCATGACGTCGATGACGTCCGCATCGACATGGCGGGCATGGCTGCCCGGCAACCGCTCCTGTACGACGGCGACCGCGCCGTCGGCGAGTTCGAGGACGAGATCGTGTCGCGGGACGGGCAGGCCGTGGGACCGGACCATCGACAGGACGTCGGCGGTCTGCCGCATCCGGGCGAGCGGCGTCCAGGTCCTGGTGAGCGCACCGGGCCGGCCGTCCGGCCACTGCACGTATGCGGCGCTGCTGGTACCACCGGTCTGCTCAGCCAAGCCGACCAGCTCCAGGCCGCTGCCGGTGCGCTCGTTGATCTCCGCAATTACCGCCGTCGGAGCCCACGGATTCTCCGACTCGGTGAACTCGATCCGGTGGTCCATGCTCCTCGTCCCGCGACCGGCGAATGGCACCCGAGTGTGTACCAGTCGCGGCTTGTCTGCCTACCCGAACGGACTCTGGTCCGGCTGGCAGACCGTGCCGTTGCGTGGGGGGACGAGATGGACGAGATAACGCACGCGGGCTGCGTCGAGGCACTTGCTCGGGACCTGGTAGCTCGGGTGGCCGAAACCGTTCAGCGTGATCAGCACGGCGTTGCCCAGTCGGTGCTGCGCGACCACGGCATTGAGGTACGGCGTGCCGGGGTCGTAACGGGCGCCGACCACCATGATCGGGATTTTGGTCTTGGCGTTCCAGGAGCCGGTGTACTGGTCGGCGGTGTGCGGCCGACTGAAGGCGGCGCACTGTGCCCACAGCCCCCAGCCCAGCAGCGGACCCCACAGCTCGCCCGCCTGGTTGAAGCGCGCGATCTGCGCGGGCCATGCCGACAACGGCACGCGGGCCGGAGCATCGGCGCACGAGACCACTGCCGACGCGGTGTCGGCATCCATGCCCGCCGGCGATTGAGTCCCCTTCGCGGCTGTCTTCAGAGCCGACGCGTCACCCTCGACGCCGGCCTCGAGATTCTTCGCGAGCACGGGCCAGGTGAGCGGCAACCGCAGCTGGGTGAACGTGGCGGCCTGCAGGTCCGTGGGGCTGAGCACGCCGGGGGGATTCGCGTGGGGTGCTGGGATCGGCGCCCGATGGACCTTGGTGAACAGTCCTGCCACCCGCTGCGCGACCGTCTCGCCATGACCGGCGAGCGCACAGCGTTTTGGGCCTGCCTTTTGACACTGTGCGATGAGCTGCCCGAACACCTCGTCGGAGGACGACAGCGCGTTGCGGAGATTTGTCTCCATGCTCATGGTTGAGTCGACCGGATCGACGATGCCGTCGATCATCATCGCCCGCACCTTCGTCGGGAACAGGTTGGCGTAGATCTGGCCGATGAACGACCCGTAAGACAGGCCGACGTAGGTGATCTTCTGGCCCCCGACGAGCTCGCGAAGTCGGTTGAGGTCACGAGCGGTGTCCGCGGTGGAAATGTGCGACAGAAGCGGCCCACTGAGCTTTTCGCACCTGCTCGCCAGCTGGATGGCTTTGCGTTGGTACAGCAGCGATCCAGCGCGCGTATAGGGAAACGTCACACCCTTCCAGAACCGGTCCCGGTCGGCGGTATTCGCGAAGCACTTCACGGGTGTGCTGTCGTTCGTGCCCCGGGGGTCCCAGCTCACCAGATTGAAGCGGCCCGCTCCCCACGCGTTGCTCAATTCGGCGCCCGAATTCCGCACCAGACCGACGCCGCTCTGGCCCGGCCCGCCCGGATTGATGAACATCGATCCGATTCGCTGGCTCGGCCGGCTAGCGAGGTGACGAATCACCGCTAGTCCGATTTTCTTGCCGTTCGGTTGGCTCCAGTCCAACGGCACCGAAACCCGCGCACACTGGAACTTGTTGCCCAGCCCCTTACAACTCTTCCACGCGATCCCGCTTTGCCCGGCCGCGGATGCAGATGGAGTCCCGCTCGAGGTGCACGCCACGGCCGTCGACGTCACGACAATGGCAACGGCGGCCAGCGCCGCGCGACCTCGCCATGTGCCGACAAGGCTGTGGGGGTTGCGTAGTGCAGTGATCACGAGGTCGTCCTCCCGCCCGGGATACCGGCGACGCGCACCACGCGGTCGGTGCGCTGCAACCAGCCCGGATCGACGATCTCTTCCTGCTCACGCAAGGCGGACGGGTCGTAGCGAGGGCTGAGCAGTCACCTCGCCCTCGAAACCGTGATTCTGATAGTAACGGGCAACATCGAAGTCGGCCGCCGTTTGGAACAGTCGCATGCGGTAGGCCCCGTTGGCTCAGACGGAATGCCCGGCCGCCAGAATCGACGGGTGCGTGCTCGTCCCCGCCCTCAAAGCATCGGTCAGTGGGAGCTTGACCAGGGCGGTGCAGGTGGGTGCAGCACACTCGCAGTCGAATTCGAGGACAGTGCGGCTGACATCGCCGCCCGGGGTGTAGCGCGACCACCCGAGACACTGGTTCACGAGCGCGTGATTGGCGTAGCGGAGCAGACCCCGGCGCTCGTCGATCGACTGCGGCGTAGGCGCTTGGGCGAGACGGCTGGCGAAGAATCGCTCGACTTCGGCGATCGTGTCTTCGGCGGTGAGGTCGTCGACGACGATGACGTGAGTTCCGGTTTGCGCCACCTTTTCGGTCGTTTCCTGCCAGCTGCGGAGGTAGCGCGGTGGCACACCCTGCGGGTGTCGACGTTCAAGTCTGCTGCGCTGTACCTCTTGTGAGGGCATGAGAAAGACGGCCTGGCCGATCGACGTGGCGACCTGTTCCGGTGGTATCAACTCGGCCAGAGTCAAGGGGTTCGTCGGTAGCGAGCGTAGGTCGTCGATGACCATCGGCCCGCGGTCGTAGTGGATCTCGCTCGGTGTGGCGGCTGCTCGTTCTACGGGGGTCATGTGGGCGAACCTCTGGGCCGCCGGGTTTCCGTTGGCGAGTGCCTGAGCGAGGTGATTCCAGGTCTGAGTGTCGGGGTTGTATCGACGCAGGCCGTAGCGACGTGCAAGGTGACGCGCGACCGTCGTCTTGCCGGCTCCTGCAGCTCCGCCGATCCACAGCACATTTCGAAGCTCGTCCATCGGTGGCAGTCCGCGGTCACCAGAAGCGGGGTTGCCCGGGGATGGTCTCCAGGTCGGCCATGACGAGCGCACGTTCTTCGTCCTCGGCGATGTCCTCCGCTGCGGCCAATGCCTGTTCGGTGTAGTCGCGGGCCACCTGGGGGTCACCGGACACGGCGTACGCGCGGGCGATGGCCTCGTAGGCGAAGGCCAGATCCCAGTCGCCGATGTCATTTTCCCGACAGATGTCGAGCACACGCCGGGCGTGGTGCAGGCTCGGCTCGCCGCGCCCCAGGACGGCGTAGACGCGTGAGCACTGCCACTCGCCGCGGGCCAGATTTGCCGGAGTGCCGACCGCCTCCCAGTGGTAGCGGGAGGCGTGCGCCATGTGGATCATGCGGTCGTCCTCGTCCCGGGTGCGGTCCTCCTTCTCCATCAGCGTCCAGACGCCGTTGAAGAGATCGGCCGCGAGCCGGCGTTGGTCCGGCGGCTCGATCGCTCGTGCAGATTCCTCGGGTTCGGTGAGGGCCATGCTGATATCTCCTTCTGCGAGCAGGTGGTCGAGACGGTGGAGGGAGCCGCGGACCCGTGCGGAGCGCGCGGACAGCCGGCGGCCGTGTGCGGTCAGGACTGCGGTCAATGCGGTTTCGTCGTCGATCGCCTGCAGGCAGGTGCGCACGTCATCGAGTGGCACATCAAGCTCCCGCAGCGCGGCGATGAGCCGTGCCGACCGGATCGCGTCCGGCGAGTAGTAACGACGCCGGTGGACCGGGTCGACCTTGTCCGGGGACAGCAGTCCGAGGCGGTGGTAGTGCCGCAGCGCCCGGGACGTCAGCCCGGACAGCCGGGCGAGCTGGCCGATGCTCAGCAGCTGTTCGTCCCGGTCGTCCGCACGGAGAGCGCCCACGGGAGGAAGGCTAGAAGGTTGACGCGCGGCAAGGGCAAGTCCCGCATCAGTGGCGGAGCAGGATCTCGGCCAGGCGTTCGGGGGATTCGACCGGTGCCATGTGCCAGGCCCCGGCTAGGACATCCAGTCGTCCATGGCGCAGCCGGTCGGTCATGTCCCGCATGATGGCGGGAGTGGAAATGGCATCGTGCTCCGCGGCGACGAGCTGCACCGGCGCGTCGATGTCGCCCAAACGGTGGGCGACGTCGTACACCCCGATGGTGCGCAGGGCATTTGCCCAGACCTGCTCGTCGATGTCGGTGATGCATGACCGGGCGTAGCGCACCGCCGGCGGGTTCGCGACGATCGCGGCCGGGCTGAACCACCGGCTGAGCGTGCCAGTGACGGCGCGGTTCCCGTCGCTGCGCGCGATCTGGTCGGCCGCGACCTCCATTGCGGGAACCGGACTCGACCGCGTGCATACGAGGGTCAGCGCACTGATCCGTTCCGGATAGGCCAACGCCGCGGTCTGGACGACCTGTCCTCCGTAGGAATGACCGATCAGGTGTGCCCGGTCGATGCCCAGCCGGTCGAGCAGGGCGATGAGGTCATGGCTCAGGGCCGGATAACCGGTCGGGGGACAGTCGCGCGCAGTGCCGTGACCACGCAGGTCATAGCTGACCACCCGGAAGTGGCCGCGCAGCAACGGTTCCAGGCCCGCCCACGCGCGCTGGTCCAGGGGGGTGCCGTGGACCAGAACCACGGCCGGTCCGGTGCCTTCGTCGGTCACGGCGGTCGCGTAGCCGCTTCCCAGTTGGATCCGGCGTGCATCGCGCACCGCCACCTCCGCCACCGCGCTCGCCCCCGATCCTGCCGAGCCGGCTGGCTATCACTGTCCACCGTATCCCGGTTCGGGTTGCGAATGGCGACGTCGCGAGTAAGGGTGGACGTGAGGACGGTCGAAGCCCTGGCCGCCCCCGCACCGACCCGCGGTCTTCCGGAGAACGGAGACCGGTCCGGACCTGGAGGGGGCGGATGTCCGCTCAATCACTGACCGACGTACCGACGCGTCTGAACTCTCTCGAGATCGCACGTGAACACGTGGTGTCCCGTGCTCTTGCGCCGTCGGTCACCGGATTGGTCGGCCTCGAACTCGAATTCCATGTCGTGGACCGACATCGTCCGGCCGCCCGCGTCGAGTGGTCGCGGCTCATGACCGTGCTGGACCGGCTTCCCGCGCTCGAGGACGGCAGCCGGGTCACCGTCGAACCGGGTGGGCAGGTCGAGTTGTCGACGCCTCCGCTCGCCGGCGTCGCCTCCGCCGTACACGCCCTGCAGCGCGATGCCGCCGCCCTCGCCGAGGCGTTGGCCGCCGACGGGCTGTTGCTCGCCAGCGTCGGCGCCGATCCGGCCCGGGAGGTACGCCGGATGAGCCCGGGCGGCCGCTATGTCGCGATGGAGCGGCACTTCGCGTCCATCGGCGCGGCCGAGCCCGGTCTGGCGATGATGTGCGCGACCGCCGCCTTGCAGATCAACCTCGACGCCGGACCGGAATCCGGTTGGGCGGCGAGGGTCGCGCTGATGCACCGGCTGGGCCCGGTCCTGGTGGCGATCTCGGCCTGCTCCCCGCTCATCGCCGGTCATGCGTCCGGGTGGCGGTCGATGCGCCAGCAGGTGTGGGGCCAGATCGATCGGGCCCGATGCGGGCCGTTGCTCGACGGCAGGGAGCCGGCCGCGCAGTGGGCGCGCTACGCCCTCGTCGCGCCGGTGATGCTGACCCGCGATCCCGAGACCGCGACGATCCGCCCGGTGACCCGACGGGTGCCGTTCGCCGCGTGGGTGAGCGGGGAGGCGGAGCTGGCCGAGCGGCGACCGACGACCACCGACCTCGACCTGCACCTGACCACCCTCTTCCCACCGGTACGGCTGCGCGGCTTTCTGGAACTGCGCTGCGTGGACGCCGTACCCACGCGGTGGTGGCCGGGACTCGCCGGCCTGGTGGTGACACTGCTCGACGATCCGCGCGCCGCCGACGTCGCTGCGGAGGCGGCGCAGCCGGTGGCCGGCGCCTGGGAGGCCGCCGCGCGGGACGGGCTGCGGGACCCGGGTCTGGCCCGCGCCGCCGCCCGCTGCGCCGAGGTCGCTGTGCAGCGCTGTCCGACCGACCTGCGCCCGCAGGTCGAGTCCTATGCCGAGCTCATTGCCGATCGTCGGAGTCCGGGCGACGAGCTGGAGACGCGCGCGGCCGCGACCAGCCCGTTGCGTTCGCTGGAGGAGGAAGCCGGTGCGTGAGGATCTCGCACGAGGTCTTGAGCATGCGCGCACGCGCACGCTCGCGCTGACCGATCTCGAGGACACCGAGTTGACCGCGCAGGTGTCGCCCTTGATGAGCCCGCTCGTCTGGGATCTGGCGCACGTCGGTCAGCAGGAAGACCTCTGGCTCCTGCGTGGCGGCGACGGTCGGCGGGAGGGTCTGCTCCCGGCCAAGGTCGACCAGCTCTACGACGCATTCCTGCACCCGCGTGCCATCCGTCCGGATCTCGGGCTCCTGTCGCCGGCGCAGTCGCGCCGTTTCATCTCCGACGTGCGCGGCCGGGTGCTCGACCAGCTCGAGCGTGCCGAGGAGCCGTTCCCGTTCGCGATGGTTGAGCAGCACGAACAACAGCACGACGAGACGATGCTCGCGACGCACCAACTGCGGGACGGGCCGCCGCTGCTCGGCAGCGGCGTGACGCTCCCGTCGGGACGCCAGGTGTCGCCCAGGAGCGTGCTGGTGCCCGCCGGGCGGTTCGTGCTCGGCGTCGACGCGGCCGACGAACCGTATTCGCTCGACAACGAACGTCCCGGACACGTCGTGGAGCTGCCGGCGTTCCGGATCGGCCGCAGCCCGGTCAGCAACGGAGAGTGGGCGGAGTTCGTCGCCGACGGGGGCTACGCCCAGCGGCGCTGGTGGTCGGCGTCCGGCTGGCAGCACCGGGTCGACGCCGGTCTGGAGCGGCCGCTGTTCTGGTCGGCGGACGGCACCCGCCGCCGCTTCGGTATCGAGGAGATCGTTCCGGCGGACGAGCCGGTGCAACACGTCTGCTACTACGAGGCGGAGGCCTATGCGGCGTGGGCCGGCGGCCGGCTGCCGACCGAGGTCGAGTGGGAGAAGGCCTGCGTCTGGGATCCCGCCGCCGGTCTTCGGCGCCGGTGGCCCTGGGGCGACGAGCCGCCGAACTCCACGCGCGCCAACCTCGGTGGGGGAGCACTGCGACCGGCGCCGGTCGGGGCCTACCCGGACGGAGCTTCGGCGTACGGCGTCGAGCAGCTGATCGGCGATGTGTGGGAGTGGACCTCGTCGTCGCTGCAACCGTGGCCCGGTTTCACCCCGATGCTCTACGGCACCTACAGCGCACCGTTCTTCGGCGACGACTACCGGGTGTTGCGCGGCGGATCATGGGGCGTGGCGCCGAGCGCCGTCCGGCCGTCGTTCCGCAACTGGGACCTGCCGATCCGGCGCCAGATCTTCTCTGGCGTGCGCCTGGCCTGGGACGTCTGACGTGTGTCGTCACTCGGTCTGGCTCGGCAAGCCGCGCACCCTCGCCTCGCTCGTGCTCGAACCGCCGCACGGCTTGCTCACCCAGTCCTACGCCCCGCGGCGTCAGCGGCACGGGCGGGTGAACGCCGACGGCTGGGGAGTCGGATTCTGGGCCGGCGAACGCCCGACCCCGGTCCGTTGGCGGTCGGCTCGTCCACTGTGGACGGACGCGTCGTTCGCCTCGGTCGCGCCGGTGATCTCGGCGTCGTCCATTCTTGCGGCGGTGCGGTCCGCGACGGTGGGGATGCCCATCGAAGAGAGCGGCACGGCGCCGTTCACGGACGGACGGTGGCTGCTCTCGCACAACGGCCGGGTCGACCGTGCGGTGCTGCCGGCCGCCGCCGGCGCCGAGTCGACCGTCGACTCGGCGATCCTCGCCGCGCATCTGTTCGACCGGGGCGTCGAAGCGACGGGTGACGTCGTCGTCTCCGTCGCCGGACGCGACCCGTCCGCCCGGCTCAACCTGTTGCTCACCGACGGCGAACGTGCCGTCGCCACCACGTGGGGCGACACCCTGTCCTATCTCGCGGACGAGACCGGCACCACGATCGCCAGTGAGCCGCACGACGACGATCCGCGCTGGGTCGACGTACCAGACCATCATCTGCTCGAGGTGACTCCCGACGGGATCACCCTGACCGCATTGGAGTGAAAGCGTGACGGTCGTCCTCGACACGCACCTGCGCCCCTCGTCCTACCGGGAGGCGCTGCGGGCCGATGTCCTCGCCGGACTCACCTCGACGCCGAAGACCCTTCCGCCCAAGTGGTTCTACGACCAGAGGGGCAGCGAGCTCTTCGACGAGATCACCCGCCTGCCCGAGTACTACCCGACCCGGACGGAGCGAGCGATCCTCGAGCGGTACGCCGACGAGGTCGCGTCGCTGACCGGTGCCGAGACCCTGGTCGAGCTCGGCAGCGGTACGTCGGAGAAGACCCGGCTGCTGCTCACCGCCCTGCGGCGTGCCGGCACGCTGACGACGTTCGTTCCGTTCGACGTGGACAGCAACGTGCTCACAGATGCCGGAGCCGAGATCGCGCGCCGGTACCCGGGCGTACACGTCCATGCGGTCGTCGGTGACTTCGAGCATCACCTCGATCTGCTGCCACGCAAGGGGCGCCGTCTCATCGCCTTCCTCGGCTCAACGATCGGCAACCTCGAGCCGGCCGCCAGGCACCGTTTCCTGGCCGACGTGCGTGCGACGGTGCAACCGGGTGAGACCTTTCTGCTCGGCGTCGACCTGGTGAAGGACGTCGATCGGCTGGTCGCGGCCTACGACGATGCCGCCGGGGTCACCGCGGAGTTCAACAAGAACGTGCTCGCGGTCGTCAACCGGGAGCTGGACGCCGACTTCGACCTCGACGCGTTCGAGCATGTCGCGCTGTGGAACGACGCGGCGGAGTGGATCGAAATGCGGCTCCGCTCCCTTCGTGACCAGGTGGTGCACGTCGGAGGCCTCGACCTGGACGTGCAGTTCGACCGCGACGAGGAGATGCGCACCGAGATCTCCGCGAAGTTCCGCCGCCAGGGCGTCGTCGACGAGCTCACGGCGGCCGGCTTCGAGCTTCGCCGCTGGTGGACCGACCCGGACGGCGACTTCGCACTGTCGCTCTCCGTGGCCGTATGAGCCTTCCGCACGACGACGTCGCGAAGGAGTGGCGCGAGGCGCGGGCGCCGGTGCGCGGCGTACACACCGACACCGCAGCCTGCGGCAGGCCGAGCCTGGCCACCATCGATACCGCTGCGCACCACATGCGCAGAGAGGCCGAGATCGGCGGCTACGTCGCGGAGGCCGAGGTCGAGCCGGTAACGGATGCGGGGCGGGCGCTCCTCGGTCGGCTACTGGGTCGCGCGGCCGGTGACGTGTGCTTCGTGGAGAGCGCGGAACTCGCGTTGCACCGCGTGCTCCGGGCGTGGCCGGCACGGCCGGGCGCGACGGTCGCGGCCCTGCCGGGGGAGTACGGGCCCAACCTCGCGGCCTTCGCGGCCCACGGGCTGCGGGTCATCCCGCTGCCGGCCGACGGCGCGGGACGGCTCGACGTCGCCGCGGCGGAGCGTTCGCTGCGCGAGCATCGGCCGGATCTCGTTCACCTCACCGTCGTGGCGAGCCATCGCGGTCTGCTCCAGCCCGCGGCCGATCTCGCGGCGGTATGCCGGGCCGCCGATCTTCCCCTGGTCGTCGATGCGGCGCAGGGCCTCGGCCACATCGACTGCCGGCTCGATGTCGACGCGATCTACGCACCCTCGCGCAAGTGGCTGACCGGACCGCGCGGGGTCGGCGTACTGGCGGTGTCACCGGACTGCGCTCGGCGGCTGCGCGTCCCCGGGACCGGTGAGCCGCTCGGGACGGTGCAGGGCCTCGAGGCGCGTGAGGGATCGGTCGCCGGACGGCTGGGTCTCATCCACGCGGTCGGTGAGTTGTTCGCCGGTGGCCCCGCCAAGGTATTCGAGCGGCTCGCCGCGATCGGGCGGCTGACTCGTGAGGTGCTCGACGGGGCCGGCGGCTGGCGGGTGGTGGAGCCGATCGGTGAACCGACGGCGGTCACCACCCTGGTGCCACCGGGCGGGACGGACGTCTTCGCCGTACGTGCGCAGCTCATCGAGCGGCACGGCATCGTGACCACGGCCTGCGGCATCGAACGCGCGCCTGGGGAGTTGCGCGATCCGGTGCTGCGGATCAGCCCGCACATCGACGCCGAACCGGAGCAACTGGAGCAGGTCCGGGTCGCCCTCGCCGACGCCTAGGGCGGTAGCGTCGATCCGTGCCGGTAGCTCCAGCCCGGTTCGAACTCCTCCTCGATGGCGACATCAACGTGCCCATGCTGGATTTCAGATTGCCGTTTCCTGTTTCGGACCGGCTGCGCCCGCTCGCCGGCTAGGCGTCACCCGAGTCGTCGAAGCGGATCGCGACGGCAGTGATGTCGTCCTCGCGCTGGCCGTCGTGGACAACGTCGATCAACCGGTTCAGGCCGGCGGACAACGAACTGGTCGCGAGCATCGCGGCATGCTCGGCGAGGCGTCCGAGACCCACATCGATGTCTTCGTCACGACGTTCGATGAGTCCGTCGGTGTAGAGCAGCAGTGTCTGGCCGGCGAGCAGGGTGACCGGCGAGTCGTCGCGCCGTTCCGGTCGCGCGCCGAGGGGCACGGCCGGCGGTACGTCGAGGAATTCGGTGACGCCGTCGGAATGGATGAGAAGCGGGGGAAGGTGGCCGGCGTTGCCGACGGCGACCTGCGTGCTCCGCGGATCGGCGACGAGATAGAGGACGGTGACGAGCTGGGAGATGGCATAGGTGGCGAACATCCGGTCGAGGCGGCGCAAGACCTCAGCCGGGTCGGGATTCATGGCGACGTAGGCGCGCAACGCGGAACGGATGTGGGCCATCGCCGCTGCGGCGGCGACTCCGCGCCCCATCACGTCACCGATGACGACGCCGATCCGGTCGTCGCCGAGCGCAATGGTGTCGTAGAAGTCCCCTCCGACGTCGGTACGTCCGGCCGGTTGATAGTGCGCGGCGATGTCCCAGCCGGGTACGTCGACGAGCCGGTCGGGCAGTACGGCGCGCTGGAGCAGCATGGCGGCGTCCCGGGTCTGGCTGTGCAGCTCCGCGTTGTCGATCGCGACCGCGGCCCGGTGGGCCAGGTCCTCAGCCATGGTGAGGTCGGCCTGGCCGTAGGTCCGTCCGGACTCCGCGTGGACGAGCGTCATGGTGCCGAGGATGCGTGGGCCGGGAACCGTGAGCGGCACGATCAGTGCGCTCCGGAGCTGCAGGGCACGGGAGATGCGCAGGTGGTCTTCGTCGCGTGTGCTCGCCACGAGCATCTCGTCGGTGACCTCCGGATACAGCTCGCTGATACCGGTCCGCACGACGTTGGGAGATCCGGTCGGGGAGTCGGGGTCGGAGGGGTAACGCTCCTGCAGTTCGTGGGCCATTGCCACCTTGGCCGGGTCGACGTGGGCGACCGCGAGGGTGTGCAACCTGCCGTCCTCCATGATCTCGACGGCTGCCCAGTCGGCGAGTGCGGGGACGGCCAGCCGGGCGACATTGGCGACGGTGGCCCGGTAGTCCAGGCTGGAGGCGAGTTCCTCCGACGCATCGGCGAGGATCGACAGCCGGGTGGCGGCCGCGCGGGCCTCGGTCAGCGCGTCGACCCGGTCGAGCGCCTGCGCGCAGGTGTCGGCGAGCGTGGTCAGGAACTCCAGTTCGCGCTCGTCGAGCATCCGCCGGCCCGGGAAGACGAGGCCGATCACTCCGATCGGGCGCTCGGCGACCTGCAGCGGAAGGCAGACGAGGGAGCGTTCGTCGGGGATCAGGTCGGCGAGGTCGGGATATTCCTCGAGGATCGCCGTGCGACCGATGAGGACGACCGGCATCCCCGCGCGGAGCGCGTCGGTGGCCGGGTTTTCCTCGTCGATCGGATAGCTGCTCCATCGCTCGGTGATCTCGGCCCGCCCGCCGCGGATCGCGACCAGGTCGAGGGTCTCTCCGCCGACGAGCAGCGAGACGGTGGCGACGGCCGCCTCGATGGCGTCCGCGGCATGGGTGACCACGATCTCGGTGACCGACTCGGTGTCGCGGGCCGCGGCCAGCTCAGCGGTCGCCCGGGCCAGCGCGCCCAGGCGGGCACTCGCGGTCTCGGCATGGGCACGGACGGTCGAGTTCGCGGTGATGTCCTCCGCGAATTCGACGAGCCCGGCCACTCCGTCGGCCGTGATGAACGGGGAATCGGTCAGCCGCAGGCGACGGATGCCACCGTCGGCGCACCGCACGTTGACCTCGCCGCTCCACCGCCGGCCGGAGCGCACCGTCGCCAGGATCTCCTCGGCGCGCAACTCGGCATCGATACCGGCATGCAGGTCGGCGATGCCGATGCCGCGGATCTCCGCCGCGGCGAGGCGGTAGAGGTCTTCGGCAGCCGCGTTGCAGTAGAAGATCCCGCCATTCAGGTCGGCGGCGACGACCGGCAGATGGAGCGCGTCGAGCACGGCAAGATCCGGGACATCCGACATGGACCCGTCTGTCGGGTTCCGTGCGGGTCCTTCGACGCGATCCATGACCTTCCCCCGCCGGCCCCCAGCCGGCAACAGCTGTGCGCACCGTCCGGCCGAGGCGCGTCGCGATCGACGCTACGCGAGCGGAGGGTGCGTTGTCATCGACGTCACCACACTCAGGACTCCAGGCCTTTGCCACCGCGGACGTCGAGGCGGACCTGATCGGACATTCCTGCTATCAACGGACGCGCCTGCCCGATGATCGCCCGGATGTCGTCAGGTTCGAGCGATGCGTCGTGCGCGGCCTGGTCGGTCCACACCTCACTGACCCACACCGCCTCGGGCTCGTCCGCGGTGCTGACGACGTAGTGCAGGCAGTCGGGGTTGCGCTCGAGCAGTGCCGCGGCCCGGAGCAGGTGGTCGACGAGGTCATCGCGCCGGTCCGGCACGGCGGAGAATTTCCCGATCAGTCCGTAGCTCATGGCCGGCACGCTACGGGTCGCCACCGACGGTTGACCGGCCGTCCGAAATGGTCCTAATGTGCGGTCGCCATCGCCCGTCCACGAAGGGATTACCGGTGCCGTCTCACGAGTCCGACCGCACGGACGTCACCGTCGACTGCGCCGCGGCGATCGGGCCGCTCGAGCGGGTGTGGGCGGCCTTCGGCTACGACGAACTGAACTGGACGGCGACTCCACGCGGCAAGCGGAACCTGGCCCGGCTGCGCGACGTACTCGGCGCTGGCACCACCGTGCGGGCGCACAACATCTACACCAGCGGCAGCGGCCGGGCCGTGCCGCACTGGAGCAGCGGCAACGTCTACCACGAGGACGACTCGGGTAACCCGTTCTACGACTGGCGCCTGGTCGACGAGGCGTTCGACGCCTGGGTGGATTCGGGGCTACGGCCGATCGTCGAGTTGGGGTTCTGCCCGTTCGCGCTTGCCCGGGACCTGCCTGGTCCGGACTTCGTGTCGATGCCGCCGCTGTACGGCCGCTATGAAGTCGACCTGTGGGCCTCGCCGCCGAAGGACTTGTCCCGGTGGGGTGCGCTGGTCGCCGAGACGGCGCGGCACTTCGCCGAGCGCTATGGCCGGTCCGAGGTCTCGCGCTGGTACTGGGAGCTGTGGAACGAGCCGGATATCGCCTACTGGCAGGGGACGCTCGAGGAGTACTGCGCGCTCTACGACGTCACCGCGGCCGCCGTGAAGTCGATGCTGCCGGACGCCCCGGTTGGTGGACCGGCCACGACGGGAGGTGGCCGCGACTTCCTGCGTGGCTTCCTCGAGCATTGCGCGGACGTCGGTGCGCCGGTCGACTTCGTCTCCTTCCACACGAAGGGAGCGCCCGGATTCCCTCGGCTCTACACGCCGGTGGGCCCCCACGGCGCGGGCGGCGGGACGAAGCAGTCGCCGAGCAGCGCCAAGATGCTGGCGGAGATCGAGGGGAGCCTCGACATCGTCCGGTCGTTCCCCGCTCTCGCCGACGTCCCGGTCCTGGTCGACGAGTGCGACCCAGGTGTGCCGGCCCACTATGGAGTCTTCGACAATCCCGACTACGCGTTCCGCAATACCGCGTACTACCCGGTCTTCCAGCTACAGATGACGAAGCGGCTACTCGACTTCGACAGCCCTCGACGTCGCGGCATCACCGGGGCGACCGCCTGGGCGTGGTATCTCGAGGGCGATCGCTACTTCGAGGGGACCCGCAGCTTCTTCACCGCAGGCGATCTGGCGGCACCCGTGGTCAACGGCTACCGGATGCTCGACCGGCTCGGCGCGACCAGGCTTGCGGTCGAGTCGGCGGGGTCGGGCCCCGGCGAGGTCGGTGGGCTCGCCTCGGTCGCCGCGGACGGCAGGGTCGCCGTCATCGTCTGGCGGCACGACGACGACCAGTACCGGACCGACGCAGCACAGGTGAGCGTCACCGTCACCAACCTGCCGATCGCCGGCCGGGCGGTGACGATCAGCCGGCGCGGACTCGACGCCGATACCAGCAACACCCACACGCTGTGGTTGCAGGAAGGCGCGCCGCAGGACCCGACGGATGCCCAGCTGGCCAGGATCCGGGTGGGGGAGGAGCTCGCCGAGTTGGCGCCTGCGCGCAAGGAGGTCGAGTGCCCGGCCGAGCTGTCGTTCACCTTCCGGCTGCCGATGCCCGGCGCCGTCCTGATCGAGATCAGCCCGAGCTGACGCCGGGTTTGTCCGTGGGACTGCCACGAACGACAGCGCCGTGAGAGAGTTGCAACGCGGTTCGATCGACGTTCGTCCGGAGCCGTCACGGGGGGAGTACTGAATGGGTGCACTCCGCCGGTTCGTCGCGTCCTTCGGCTGGCGGATAATCGCCGTTCCCGTTCTCATCGTGGCCACGGTGCTGGTCCTTGCTCCTGCTGATTCGACGACGCGACTAGGGGCGCTCGACCGTACGGCGAACGAGCGGTCGGGACCGGCCGCCGGACCGGGAACCACCCGACAGGCGCAGGAGCGGCCGGAGCCGCTGCGGCCCCGGGCGGCTCGGACCAGTTCCGCGCCGTCCCGCTCCCCTCGGCCACGCGTCGAGGTCTGCGCCGGGAACACCGAACCTCAGCTCATCCTGGTCAGCATCGGTAAGCAGCGGGCGTGGATGTGTGAGCGCGGGCGTCAGGTGAAGACGAGTGCCGTCACGACCGGCAAACTCGCCGACGACAGTTCCACCCCGACGGGCACCTGGGAGATCACGGGCAAGGAAACCGAGCGCTACCTCAACGGGCCCGGGTACTCCGACTTCGTGCACTACTGGCTGCCGTTCTACGGGGATTTCGGCTTCCACGATGCGACCTGGCAGACCATGCCGTTCGGCAGCCCCCGGTACCGCACGCAGGGCTCGCACGGGTGCATCCACCTGCCGACTCCGATGATGGCCTGGCTCTATCAGTGGGTGCAGATCGGTGCGACGGCCACGGTTGTGGCCTGAGATCTGCTACCTGCCGGACACGCGGGCGGTGGTTCGCGCCGGGCGGCGGCCACGTCCGTCGTCGGTGAGCCGCGCGCGCAGACCGACCGCGATCCGTTCGAGTAAGGCACTGGTCGCCTGCAGCTGACCCGCTGGTTCATCCGCGGCTGCCTCGCCGATATCGGCCGCGAAGGCCGCGAAACTTTCCTTCATCAGCTTCGTCCCGGCCGGTGTCAGCGCGAGGACGCTCTGCCGGCGATCGCGAGGATGCGGCGTACGGCTGACGTAGCCGGCGGCGTCGAGGCGGTCGGCCAGCGCGGTGACACTCGCCGGAGTCAGGTTGAGTCGGGCCGCGATCTGACTGGGGTTCTGCGGGCCGGTGTGGAAAAGATGTCCGAGGGCGGACGCATCGCTCAGGCCGATGCCGACGCGGTGGGCGAAGGCGTACTGGTATTCGTCTGCCGCCAAGACCAGGGCCCGCACCTGGTGGGCCAGCTCTTCCACAGACACGCTCCCTGTTGTCGTTTGAACGTTGAATTGATCGATACTCTAGCGACAAAGAGAGTGAAATGTAGCAACGCTATCGGGTTCACTCGGCCGAGCTACCCCAGGCAGGCGGCCGAGCCGGAGGGGATCGCCGAGGTGATCGGGTTCCCCGCCTCGGCCGACCGACCGCGTGCAGGTCACAGCCGACGCTCAGGCCTCGCGCATGTAGTCGAGCACGAACCGAGGTACGTGGCCCGCGTGTTCCTGCGCAGCCGGCTTCGCGGGAAAGTCGAAGACGCCGATCATCATCTGCGTCGGGTAGTCGGGCGCTTGTTGGACAGTGCGTACGTGCTTCTCGTCGACGAAGAAGTCGACGCGACCAGGACGCCAATCGGCGGCGTAGGTATGGAAGTCGGTCCCGTCGATCGGCAGTCTCGGGGTGGCGAAATCCTCGCGCAACGCGGGGTCCCGGAACGGATGGACGCCCATGCCAACCGCCGGTCCGGTCGAGTCGATCGCGTCGCCAAACACTTCGAAGATGCAGATCTCGCCTGAGCGATGTGGCTCGTCCTCGATGCCCACCAGCCATGCCGAGGCCATCGAACGTGGTGTCAGCTCCATCCGTGCGCGGGCCTCGACGATGCCATAGTGCGGAGTCCAGCCCCACTGCGTCGGTTGAGCCTCGCGCACCCGAAGCCCGTCACGAAATGGTTGCTGGCCGACGGTGCTGCCGACGTCGCCGGCAAATACGCCGGATTGCACCCCCGAGACGCGCAGCGGTTCTTCGTGGTCGTCGGTGCACCACAGACCCTGTTCGGGCGGAATCGACAAGCGCAACTGGGAGTCAGCCACGCTATACGTCGCGGCGCTCTTAGCGCGCGAGCTCCACTGCGGCAGGTAGTGCGGTATCCAGACCGAGCGGTCGAGGTCGTGGCCGTCGAAGTCATCGCTGAAGGTCACGGCGTGATCGTAACCGGGTGTCCCACGCCGATCAGCCGCCCGCGGGTCGGATGCGCAGCAGCCGCAGAAGGCTGTCTGGTGCGGTCAGCACCTGGTACGGCGGGCCGAGCAGTCGTAGCGAACGCTCGCATCGACGCCGCTCTCGGGGGCGGACAAACCGTCGTTGCAATGGGTGACGCTGTAGATGAGAGACTCGACATCGGCCCCCGATCGAACGGGTCGGGGACCACGTTGCGGCCGACCGCGAGCCAGTCGCGAGCCAGAGGATCGGCTCGGAGGGGCAGAATCGGACAAGCCGCAGCTAGGAGGGCTCGCCTAGTGGCCGATGGCGGCGGTCTTGAAAACCGCTAGGGGCGCAAGCTCCTCGTGGGTTCGAATCCCACGCCCTCCGCCCCCGACCTGCACTTATGCACCCCAGAGCTCGTCCGCTGGTGATCCTGCGCAAGTTTGAAAGAAACTCGGGAGGCGT